>CAYTVP010000221.1:0-6991 GCA_964441675.1 uncultured Solibacteraceae bacterium
GCGGGCGTTTGTACGCAATGAGAAGCATCGGCTGGGCGTTTGAATTCACGACTACCCGCCGTTCGCCATTCTGTCTCGGCTCAACGGTGATCACCGGTGGCGGCAGCGGGCCCACCTGCATGGGGCCGAAATACTTGGCCGCAAGCCGCTTCGCCTCAGCCGGGTCAACATCGCCCGCAATGGCGATTGTCATATTCCCGGGGACATAGTAGTTTTTTCGAAACTCTTCGGCGTCGGCCACCCGGTAGTTCTCGATGTCGGAAGCGAATCCGGCTGGCGAAGTTTTATAAGGATGTCCCTGAAAAGCAGCCGCCAGCAGCGCATCGATCAATTCCCCTTGCGGGCTCGATTCGCTGCGCATGCGTTTCTCCTCGCGGACGACATCACGCTCCTTATAGAACTCGCGGAAAACAGGTTTCCGAAACCGGTCCGCCTCCATCAGAAACCAGAGTTCCAGGCGGTTGGAGGGGTAAGAAAGGTAGTACTGAGTTTGATCGACGCCGGTTGATGCATTCAAGCCCACGGCGCCGTTATCTTCCATGATGCGCGTGTACAGCTCGCTGTCAACATACCGGTCCGCGGTTGCGATGGCGTCCTTCAGCTTCGCTTCCAGCTCACTAATCCGCTCTTTCCCCGCGCCCTTCCGTTTCTCCTGCGTCAGCTCGTCGTAGACTTTCTCGACGTTCGCCAACGCTTTCCTTTCAAGCGGCAGGTTCTTGGACCCGATGCTCTCGGTACCCTTGAAGGCCATGTGCTCGAACATGTGCGCGATCCCGGTTCGTCCGTTCGAATCGTCCACAGAGCCGGCGTTCACATATGTGTGGAAGCTGACCACCGGAGCATCGTGGCGCTCAAGGACGATGAAGTGAAGCCCGTTGGGGAGCGTGAACTCCGTAACACGTTTCTCGAAGTCCGCGAGATTCTGCGCGCAGACGCTGAGCGCAAGCCCGGCTACTACGGCAAGTCTTTGCATCATTCTCCTATTCTAGAGTCGGTCTCGCCGGGGATTGCGGCGGCCGGGGTCCAGTCATTGCTTTCCAGTTTCAGTCTAAAATTGGGCGAATGCATCCGAATCAGACTCGGCTACGGGTCCGGTTCGCGGAGACGGACCAGATGGGTATCGTCTACTACGCGAATTACTTTATCTGGATGGAGCTTGGCCGTGTGGAATGGTGCCGGGCTCGCGGTGTCCGGTACAAGGACATGGAAGAGACCGACGGAATCCTTCTCACCGTGGCTGAGGCAACATGCCGGTACCTCTCAGCGGCGCGCTATGACGAAGAAGTGATCGTCGAAACGATCGTGGCGAAATCGCATCCGAAGATGATCCGGTTCGGATACCGGATGAGCAGTGCGGAAAGCGGCGCATGCCTTGCTACCGGCGAGACGGCCCACATCTTCTGCAACCGCGAACTACACCCCACGCGCCTGCCTGAGAAGTATCGTGCCGCCTTCGGTCTCAGCTGAAGCCTACGTGGTGTTGGATGCGCGTGACGGCCGAATTCTCGATGCGCGTAATGAGAATGCGTCCGCGCTGCCCGGATCGACAGTGAAGCCGTTTGTTCCGGCCGTCGGAACCGCGGTGTGCCGCGGAGCGCTTACAATCGCCGGCCACCGTCTCGATTGCACACACCCGGCAGTGCTCGGTCCGATCAATGGCGATGATGCCTTGGTGCTTTCCTGCAACCACTACTTCGCCTCCGTGGCACTGCGTTCGGATCCCCGGCGGATGCAAGCCGCGTTAGCTGATTTCGAGGCAGCACTGGCCGGAACAACGGAACAGCGGCAGTTGCAGGCATTGGGGTACTGGGGAGTGTCGGCTTCTCCCCTCCGCCTGGCGAGAGCATACCGCCGCCTTCTGGCGACTGCGAAGTCACGATTGATCTCCGGCGGTAAAACCGGCACCACGGCGCAGGCAGCGTGGTATGCCGGATGGGATCCGGCCGACGACCCCAAAGTGGTGGTCGCGGTTATGACGGGCGGACGCGGCGCGGCAAACGCGCTACCCGCTGCGCGTGAGATCTTCAAGAAGTGGTCCCGCTGATTGCCATCCTGGCTGTGGATGTGACAGTCCGCCTACATTGGATTTCAGGCGGCGGCGAAACGATCAAACTCCCCATTGAGGAGTACACCGCGGCCGTGCTGGCAGGCGAGGCCGCGGGGATGCGTTCGGCAGAATCGCTGAAAGCCATGGCCGTGGTCGCGCGTACATACGGAGTCAAGAATCGCGGACGGCATCGCAGCGAAGGATTCGATCTCTGCGACACCACGCACTGCCAGGATTTCCGCCGCTCTGCGGTCGGGCCCGCCACGCAAGCGGCCGCGTCGGCCACGGAAGGTCAGCTTCTGTGGGTAAGCGGTACTCTTTCCGATGCCTTGTACAGCAAGAATTGCGGCGGCATCACCGCCTCCGGGATTCGCGATCCCTATTGTCCTCGCGACGAGTGGCGGTCCGCCATTCCAATTGCGGATCTGGGCGGAGACGTTCGCATTCTAGGCCGCTCGGATTCCTCTCGCGTTGCCAAAGTTCTCTACTCCGGCAGACCGCTTGGCGGTGCCGATTTCCATCGTATGGTGGGGCAGAAGCTGGGCTGGGACCGCGTGCCGAGCCTTTGGTTCGACGCCTTCCCGGCTGGTGACCGCATTGTCTTTGAGGGACGCGGACACGGACACGGATACGGACTCTGCCAGGATGGCTGTGCGCGTATGGGCGAGGATGGCAAGGATTACAAACAGATCCTCAAGCTCTACTTCCCAAAAGCAGTGACCGGCACATCCGCCACCGGCATCAACTGGCGAATGTCGGCCGGCGAGCGGGTGGACATTTTCTCCGCCCGGCCAGAACCGCAATTGGCGGCAATTGCCGACGAAAGCTTGCGCATGGCTGAAGCAAAAACTGGCTTTTCAATCGGAGGACGCCCGCGATTGTGGTTTTACCCTACTGTCGCCGCATACCGGGATGCTACTGGCAACAGCGGCGGCATCGCTGCTACCACGTCCGGCATGACGGTGCGATTTCAGCCGGCCTCCACGCTGAGGGCGCGGCGCGCCCTGTCACAAACCGTCCGGCACGAGATGCTGCATGTCGTACTCGAAACGACGGCCGGCGTAGAACACCCCTGGTGGTTCCGGGAAGGCTTGGTTTTGTATCTCAACAACGAATCGCCCACAGACTCGCGCTACCGGGAAGCAGCGGCGCGTGTTCGCGGCCTAGCGGCGGCCCACGGCCGCGGCACCGTCCTCGGATGGTGGAAGAGCGGCCTGCCAGGCGATGGCGCACCATCCGGCATTGATCAAAGCCCACGCGAGCGCTAGGCGCAGGCCGGCACTCCATAGCTGCCAACCAAGCCCCGGCAAGTTTGGAATCCACATCACCAGAAGCCAGGCGACTGAAAGGCATGCTGCGAACAAGACGATCGCCAGCCAGAAGCGCGGCCGCGCGACCGCCCGATTGAAATCCGCCCCGGCGAAAATACGCCGCTGCAGTAAAAGAAATGCCGCAATCCACACCACCGCAACAACGATGCTGAGTGCGACAACGGGCGTCGAGGCATCGGAGAGGCCGGTCCACCAGAAAAAGACTGCAAGCAAGGCGAGGTTGCCGGCCCCCGCCAAGAGGAAGCGCCGGATCATGGACGGACCTCCAGCGCCGCCGCATCACTGACCGCAAGAATTCCCGGCTGATACATTGGCGCAACGCGTGCCGGACTGGTGCGATACTTTCCCGGTCGCGTCACCTTCATCCGGACCTCGTAACGTCTCGTTCCTTCGAAAAATGTCTCGAAAATGGCCGCCCGATCATCGCGCAGCTCCCGATTCGCGCCGTACCAGCGCGTATCTTTCATGAGCTCGACACCGGCGGGAATCGGGTCCTCGATCATCAGGTATCGCCAGCGTCCGCCGGATACCGTGAGCCGCGAAACGATTACCTGTCCCGGCGATGCGATTCCGTCGAACGCGGTCATCTGACCACCCGGCAGTTCGCGGAAGTACTCGCGCCGGATGCTGAGACCGGCCGTGTTCAACCGGGCCGGCTTTTCTTCGTAGTGCGAGCCTATGACGCTCCAATAAAGGCGTCCCCGTCCGGAAGACGCAATCTCGAGACGGTTGTCCGCCGCGTTGGGGATCACGCGCAGACCGGCGTTTTGCGGCCGGAGCGCATCGGCTTGCGTCAACTCGCGGCTCCAGACATTTTCGCCATTGATCCGGATGTCTGCCGCCAGCTTGGGATTCAGTTCTCCCGAGCGTTCCAGATAATCCGTCAGCGCATAGACGACGTTCGCGGTCTGCTTGGTCGAGCTCCAGTAATAGCCGTCCCGTCTGTTGTTCACAAGCCAGGCCGCCGCTTTGGGAAGGAGAGCCGACTCCGGCGCCTTCTCGACAAAGAATCGGACAACACGCGCCGTGGTCTCGGCGGAATTGTCCACTTCGAAGTCCATCAGCACGTCGCGCTCAGACTTCCAGTAACCTTCCGGCTCCATCCGGCGCTCCAGCTCCGCGGCTATATACTGTGCGCGCTCGCCCGACGATCGCAGCCCCAGGAGTGCCAATCCATCCGCCGACAAACTCTCGCGGGCGGCCCAAATTTCCTCCATCGGAGCAGGCTCGTTCAGCGCATAGGCCACATATGCCCGGAAATCGGCATCGGCTCGCCTTTCCTGCGCCAACGCTTTTCGCAGCCAGGTCCTCGCCTTTTCCCGATTGATCCGGCCCCAGCGCCCAAAGTCGTCGAGCGCGGCAACCACTTGAGCGGTCATCGCGATTCCGGAATCATCCGCTTGCCAGAAACCCCAGCCGCCGTCCGGGTGCTGGTAGTCCGCCAGGCGATCGAGTCCGGCCTCAATCCGCTGATTTAGCCTCGCCCGGTCGCCTGCGGGCAGATTCAGCCTGCGCAGCGCACGATCGGCGATGGCATTCGGCACAAAACTGGATAGCGTCTGTTCGGTGCACCCGTAGGGGTAATGGCCCAGATATTCGAGAGCACCGAAAATTGCCCCGGCAAGCGAAGGAAGCGCGCGGATCTCAAGAGCCCTTCCGGCGCTATTCGGCGGGAACGAAACGGTTGCTTCGGCTTTCGCCGTACCGGCAAGAGTACCGGAGCTCGATTCGGTAATCCGGACGCCGAACGGCTTGATCGGAAGATCGATCTGGAGGGCATCCGACTCTTCGTCGGTCATCGCCTTTGCGATTAACGTCGCCACTTCTCCGCCCCGGGTGCGGATTCGAAAATCAAAACTTGTTTCTGCTTTTGCCGTCGAAACGCCTTCGCGTGTACCTCCGGCCAGTAGTTCGGCGCCAGTCACCTCGAGCGAAAGATTTGTTCTCTTGTCGCTGTCCAGGTAATTGTTGACGATCGCCGACACGACCACTTCATCGCCTACACCGAGAAAGCGCGGCGCGGCCAGCCGCAGGATCAGGTCCTTCCTTGTCGTTACGCGGGAAACCGCGGAGCCGACTCTCGTATCCGGTGTAACGGCGCGCGCTGTTGCGCGCCAGGCAGTGATCGAATCCGGGAACTGCAGTTTTACGGTTGCCCGCCCTTGTTCATCCGTTCGGATCGACGGCATCCAAAACGCGGTATCCGGAAAATCTTTCCGGACTCGCGGATCGTTCGGAGACGGAGGCTTCATCTGCGCCAAGGTCGTGTGGCGCCGGGCAATCGGAATCGCGCGCTTGCCGGCCTGACCGTAGAAGTAGTAGCTGAGCGATGAATCCGTAAACACCCGGTCGTAGGTCCGCCCATAGAAAGCCTTCTCGATCGGCGATAACATTTCCGGCTGCACGCCATAGATAGCCTCGTCCACGATGCCGAGAGATACCTCGGACGGGATCGCCTTCCCATCCGGCGAACGAGTTTCGAGCGTATAGCTGGCGGGCTCACCAGGCTTGTATTGCGGCTTAGACGGTTTGATATTCACATCGAGCAAACGCTCGCTCGGCACTTTGATCGATTTCGAGCCAAAGTAATACTTTCCGTCCTTGAGAAAGGCCGCTGTTACGAAAACGTTCGGCGCATACTCCGAGTGAATGGGGACCTCGTAGAAGAAAGAGGGTTCATCGGAAGTTTGTGTTGCGGTGCGGTGGAGCGCGCGTCCTTCCACCCCCAGCAGCACGCGGGTATCCCGGACACCCGTGACTACCAGAATTCTCGCCGTCTCACCTGCTTTGTAGGATTTCTTGTCGGGAACAAGAGTGATTGTTCCCTCTCCTGGCGGCGCTGCGATATCACCGGAAGCCCACAAATAAACGATTGTGGATACGCGCCCGGACGAAATTCGTACCTGCTGCGAACCGGACTTGGCCAGGACGGTTGTAAGATCGGCCCAGCCTTCCGCGTTTGTGGTGGCCGAGGCACCACCCATGGTCACGGTAACTCCGCGCACCGGCTTGCCATCGTAGTCGAAAGCGCGGACACGAATGGATGCCGATTCACCAGGCGCGTACACATAGCGTTCCGGTTCGGCCTGCAGAACAAAATTACCAACGGAAGCAAAGGCGATTCCCCGCCCGGAAACTTCGCGCCGAGCCTCATCCATCACTTCGGCTTCGACGCGATAGTCTTCGTCAAAATCATGGATTCGCGTCGGGACGGCGATGGAAGCGGTACCGCTCGAATCCAGCCGGGCTTCGCCCGTACGAACCACCTCGCCGTAGAATCCGGGATCGCCGCCTTCATCCGCAAAATCGTCGGGATCGTAGTTGCCAAAGAACCAGTTCCAGTGGCGCGTCCGGCGAATGGTGTAACGGACGCGCGCGTTCACTACCGGCTCGCCAAAAAAGTATTGCGCGCTCACCGCGAAGGTAAGCCGGTTTCCCTGAAGCACCCGCGCGATCGAAGGAACAACTTTTACTTCGTATTCCGGCTTGCGGTATTCCTCTACCCGGAAGCTTCCCGTTTGGGAGCCTTCTCCGGCACGGAATACGAGCGAATAGTAGCCAAGCGGCGCGTCGTCGGGGACAGCCCATTCTCCGGAAATCGTTCCGGCTTCGC
>CAYTVP010000221.1:7001-7502 GCA_964441675.1 uncultured Solibacteraceae bacterium
CCGCCTTGCCTTCCGGATCGGTGATCTCGCAGTTAATGTCCCTTGTATTCGGAATCGTCCATCCCTTGGCGTCTTCGCTGCGCAGAATGGCGCGGAAACCCACTTTATGCCCGGGCCGGTAGATCGGGCGATCCGTGTAGATGTATCCCATCGACAGCGTGTCGGTTTCCTGCCGGACAGCCCAGCCTTCGACGGAGGCCATGGCGAACGCCGAGCCGCTTGTCGCCACCAGCGTCCAGGCGTCCTCGCCATCGCCCGATACGGTGAACCGCGCGATACCGGAATCGTCGGTCTTCTGCTCGTTATCAGGACCCGATTTCGCCAGCAAACGGACGGTGGAAGGCACCGGGGCACCCGTAGCCCGGTTTAGAGTCTGCACCAGGACTGCCCCTGGCGATGTCTTCTTCACTATCGCGAGCGGGGTAACGGCAACGATCGTGGCAGCCCTCAACCCTTCCCCTATCGCCTCGACAATATACAGACCCTCGCCCGGAACCGGCG
>CAYTVP010000222.1:0-5471 GCA_964441675.1 uncultured Solibacteraceae bacterium
CTGCTCGGCGATTCCGTGCTGCCGGCATAACTCCGCCGTCTTCACTCCGTTGTCGGCTTGCTTCAGAATCGCGATGATCTGCTCTTCGCTGTGGCGCGTTCCGCGCATCGGCGTCCTCCTTCCTACTTCCGGAGAACTCTCATCCTATCCGGCACTCTTGCCGGGGTCCAGGTCAGATTTGCGCCGGGTGGCACTCGCAGCTTTTTCGAAACAACTTCGCTCAGGAGATGTCGCCTCTCGATGAAGGGTTTCGCTTGCGCGCCGGGATCGGATCATATCAGCGATGGGTGCGCCTTTCTCTCAGACCACATCGACAGTGCCCGCATGCATTTCGCGCAGGCTGATGCATCGTTCGCCGGTGTGTCGCGTGCCCCGATCGCGCAGATTCTGCCTGTTAAAAACTAAAGGCGGATCACCTTTGACGAGTTCGCCGCATCGCGAGCAGCCAGACATACTTCGTTTGCGCGCCAGATCTCATTGAGGGGCAGCATAGTCGGTTTGCCGTTATATACCGAGTCGAGAAAATTCACGAAAAGACTTTGAGGCGGACTCGGCGGCACTTGGCGCCGTTTTGCCTTGGTGGTGACGACCGTCACGCCGGTCGAGCGTTGATACTCGGCAACGCCCTCCGTCCCTGCCAGCCGCAACCGGTCGTCCTCGTGACTCTCCGCGAACTCGGGCCGCAAGTAGTCCATCGTCAGTGTTGCAGAGCCCCCATTGTCCATACGAAACAAAATCGCGGCGGCGTTCTCTCGCGGACCAAGCTGCGGCCAGCCGATCCTGGTTTGGAAAGACGCGCATTCGACAAAGTTGTGATTCCCGATCCACAGCATCAAATCCGCCATATGAATTCCAACCCAGGGAATCGTTCCGCTATAGGTTTCTTTGCGATTGCGCCACGCCGAACTGATGCCAGGCCGGTAGGATTTCTGGCCGCTGATGAGCGAAACCTCCCCGATTTCGCCTGAGGCTACTACTTGCTTCAGCGCCAAAAAATGCGGAGTAAATCGTAGCGGAAGCAGCATGGAGAAGCCCACTCCGGTTTCGAGCACCCTTTTCTTCACAGCTTCGTAATCTTTCCGGCTGATCGCCAGCGGCTTTTCCGCCACCACATGCAGCTTTCGATCGAGACACGCCAGAATGGAGGACGCCCGGGCCCCATCGTCCGGAGTCACGGCGACCACGTCCAACTTCTCCTGGTCCAACATTTCCTGGTAGCGCGGGTAATGTTTTACCCGTTCGAGCCGTCCGGATGTTACCGGCACAGCGGAGGAATAGGCGGCCAACTCCACGTCCGGCAATTGCTCTAAAGGTGAAATAATTTCGCCGATATGTCCTTCAAGGCCAATGATGGCGACCCTAACTTTCTTTGGAAGGCGAAGGGGTGGCACGGCAGCGGCGGACAACAGGATCGCGCGTCGGGAGACCATGTGGCGATCATGTCACAATTACAGTTCATCGGAATGTAAAGCAAATGCACGCGAGAAGAATTGCTTGCCTGATTTTGGGCGTATGGCTGGGCGGATCGATATTGATCGCGCTCATTGCCACGCAGAACTTCCGGTCGGTGAACCGGATTCTTGAGAGTCCTTCATCCGAGGTCGGCGATGCCGTCAGCCGCCTGGGAGGTGTCGAGGCTGCCAGGTTGTTTCTACGCCACCATGTTGGGGAACAGAATCGATTTTTCTTCGAGCATTGGGAGTACGTCCAGATTGCTTTGGGTGTGGGACTATTCCTGCTACTCCTGTTCGGCACCCATGAACGAAAGATCAGTCTCGCGCTAAGTCTCGCCATTCTGGCGATCCCGATCGCTACGTCCTTCCTGCTCACCCCATCGATCATCGCGCTGGGACGGGAACTGGATTTTGTCCCTCAGGGGGAGGGCCTTGCGCACATCCGGAATCAGTTTCGGGCCCGCCACATCGCATATTCCTCGGTGGAATTAGTCAAACTCGGGCTCAGTGTACTTTTGACGGTGCTGCTGATACGGGCTAACGGAAGGCGGCTACACCACCCGCTCGACTACGACAGCACGCCGCGGGATCGCAGCGCTTCGTCGATCAGGGAGAGCAACTCTGTGCGGGAAACCTCGATCCGCTCGTCGCGGTGACCATTCCGTTCCGGGATGCCGTTGCGGTCCTCGGCGACAATCGGGGCGCCCGGTTCCATACGCGTCTGCGACTTTACGCCGTACCGGTCGCGCGCTTCGAATAGCTTTTCCACTTCCCGCTTCGGTAATACTTTCGGACCGCCCAGCATCTCCGCGACCAGAGTAATGCGCGCGAAGTGCTCCAGCATTTCCATTTTGTAGAATGCATCCTGCAGAGTGGGTCCGTAGCAAACAGCGCCGTGATTGGCCATCAGCAGAGCATCGTATTTCGGCACATAGGGCAGCATGCCCTGAGTGAGTGCCGGCGTTCCGGGCAGGCCGTAGTCGGCGAGCGGAACGGAGCCGAGCATCAAAACTACTTCGGGCAGCAGCGCCATATCCAGCGATCGCCCGGCCACCGCAAACCCCGTAGCGACAGGGGGATGCGCATGCACAACACTGTCGATATCCGCGCGGAGATTATAAATGGTAATGTGCATCGCGATCTCGGACGTGCAATCGCGCTCACCTTCCAGCTTGTTTCCGGCCAGATCTACAACGATCAGATCGGACGGCGACATCATCCCCTTTGAGATACGAGTGGGTGTGCAAAGAATCCGTTGGGCGTCCAGGCGAACGGAGATATTTCCGTCGTTTGCGGCTACCCAGCCCTTCTGGTAGATGAGCTTGCCGACTTCGACGATCTCCTGTCGGAGCTCATTTTCCGTTTTTTGCATCCCGCAACCCCGATTGTAACAGGCAAGATCAAGATTTGCCGCCGTTAGAATGGAGTGGTGGAAGCCCGCCGGATGTGTCCGAATTGTCGCGCGTTTGTGAGTTCAGCCGACCGCGTTTGCCCATACTGCGAAACACAGTTGGGCCCGAAGGCCGCGGAGCGCCGCCGGCCAACCTACTCTGGAACCGTGGCGGGCCTGATCCCGCACGCGCGTTTCACGACTTCGATGATCCTTCTGGTAAACTTCGCGATGTACCTGGCATCGATGCTGTTCGCCACACGAATGACCGGGCAGTCGTTCGATGTTCCGGGAAGGGTGTTATACGATCTGGGTGCCAAGTTCGGCCCGGCCATCCAGCTCGGCGAGTACTGGCGACTCATTACCGCCGGTGCTCTGCACGGCGGCATCCTCCACTTGCTGTTGAATTCCTGGGCGCTCTATGACCTGGGTTCCCAGGTAGAAGAGATCTATGGATCAGCGCGCCTGATCGTGTTTTATGTCATTTCCACGATCACAGGCTTCTTTCTCAGCACCCTTTGGAGCCCGACGCTCTCGGTTGGATCTTCCGCCGGAATCTTCGGCCTCATCGGCGTAATGATCGCCCTTGGCGTCAGCCACCGGACCGCGCTCGGCGACCACATCAAGGCGCTCTATACGCGCTGGGCCATCTACGGTCTGTTGTTCGGCTTGCTGCCTATGTTCCACATCGACAATGCTGCTCACATCGGCGGTTTGGCCGGCGGATTTGGCCTCGCCTTTCTCGCCGGTCTGCCCAGCCCCTGGAACGAGTCGCGGGAAACGCTCTGGCGCTGGGGTTCCTACTTGGCCCTCGTGCTTGTGATCGCGTCTTTCGCTCTCATGTTCCGCAACCTGGTCGAATAAGCATGAAGCTCTTTCGTCAAAAACAGGTTGCGGAGCCATTCCGCTATGTCGCTGGATGGAACGAGCGCCGTTCCCAGACCGGCTGGTGGCACAGCTTCGATCTGCCCGATGGAACCCACATCCCCGGCGTCTGTCTGATCGACGGCTTAAAGAAAAGAATCGGCAAGTTCCCGATCCCGCAAGACCTTCGCGGAAAGCGTGCGCTCGATATCGGCACCTGGGACGGATGGTTTGCCTTCGAGTTGGAACGCCGCGGCGCCGAAGTTGTGGCAACCGATGTCTGGCACAATCCCCGTTTCATTGAGATGCGGGAGCGCCTCGGTTCGCGAGTTCGCTACGAACGGCTGAATGTCTACGACATGTCGCCCGAACGGCTGGGCAAGTTCGACATCGTTCTCTTCTTCGGCGTTCTCTACCACCTGAAGCATCCCCTGCTTGCGCTCGAAAAAGTCTGCGAGCTGACCACCGAAATGGCCGCCATCGACTCCTTTGCACTGCGTAACCAGCACTTTCCCGGAGCCGACGATAAGGCCATCCTCGAGTTTTACGAGAACGACGAGATGGGGGGCCAAACCGATAACTGGGTTGGCCCGTCGGTCAAAGCGATCGAGGCTATGTGCCGTACCGCCGGATTTCCGCGCGCCGAGTTCCAAGGCTTCACGGACCACAGCGCCTGTTTCGCCTGCTACCGCCACTGGGAGCCCGCCGGACGTTCCGATCCGCCGGAACTGCTTTCCGCGTTTCATCACACCGACTACGGCGTTAATTTCCGGCGCTCGACGGAGGAGTACGTCACGATCTGGTTCAAGCATCCGCCATCGTTGAATCTCTCAATCCAAGACGTAAAGCCCTCGATCGAAGGATTCGGCGTTCGACCCATAGCCGTCAACCTCATCGAAAACGATATCTGGCAAGCCAGCTTCATGGTGCCTCCAGGCCTCAATCCCGGCTGGAACAAGGTGGACGTCCGCGTCGGCCGGAGCGCCCCAGTAATTCCCTATCAATCGCTCTCGATATGCCGCTCGATTGCGAATCGCTCGAAATCACCGGCGTTGCCGACGGCAAAACATGGACTCCGAATGAGTTGGATCTTACGCAGGGCCATCAACTTTCCGTCTGGGTCGCGGGGCTGCCTGAAAATGCCGACCATATCGCGGTGGAGGCGTCTATCAATGGCGTGCCCGCCGAGGTTGCCTACGTGGAACCTCCGAACCCAGCCCCCGCACGGCAGGTGAATCTCATCGTCCCTGCCGGCAGCCGATCCGGATCGTCGAGCATCCAGGTAAAGCTAGGATCGGTTGCCTCGCCTCCGGCGCAGTTTGAAATTCGCGCTGCTACGGTAGCGGAACCACCGGCAGGATGATTGCCGATGGCCGCTCTGCCGTATGGAAGACGGTATTGCGGGCTACGCGTACCTTCGCCGAGTCGGCTTTCTCGCCAGTGTTCAAATTCCGGCTGAACTGCGGAAAATTGCTCGACGTAATATCCACCCGGATGCGATGACCGGGCTGAAACACATTCGCCGTCCCGACCATATCCACGTCAAACTCGTATGCTTCGTTGGCCCGAAGCAGCGCCGGCTTGTCCAGCCCGCTGCGGAACCGCGCGCGCAAAATCCCCTCGGCGATGTTCATCGCGTAGCCGTTCGGGTAAACATCCACCAGCTTCACCATCCAGTCCGTATCGGGACCGTCGGTTGCCGCCCATAGCTTCATCCGGACGGGTCCGGCAATGGCTACCGGCTCGCGCAGCAGTTCGCTCGA
>CAYTVP010000222.1:5481-7448 GCA_964441675.1 uncultured Solibacteraceae bacterium
TCCGTCGGGCGCTGATCGTACGGGCCTGCAAGCGTAGGCGTACCGCAGCAGTTGTTTCCGCCAAGCGTCGGCACTGGATTCTGTGGATCATACAAATAGGTGTCGGACGCCGGACCGGCAGGCTTATTCCAAGACAACGTTCCGTTTCCGCGCCGCGAGTTCGCAGAGCCGCCGCCTGTCAGATAAAGAGGCTTGTTCTCGGCGCCGGGAATCGGCCAATCATCGTGCCCCTTCCACTTGTTCGCGCCCATGTAGAAAATCTCAACTCGCGGCTCTTTGTCGACGCCGTTCTGCTCGCCTTTGAGATACCGGTTATACCAGCGCAACTCGCGCGGCGGATGTGTCAGGTTCGCAGTGGAGCCGAAATCCACCTGACCGAATTTCTGGCTGGGCCCGTGGCCCCACGGACCGATCCACATCTTCACCGTGTCCCGCGCCCCAGGCTTTCCCTTCTCCCGGACGCCCGTATAGCCGTTGATCGTTCCGGCCAGGAAGATGTCATACCAGCCGCCCTGCGTATAGAGCGGAACCCGGATCTTGTCGAAGTGCTCTTCGTCCGAGATCGCTTTCCAATAGTCGTCGTAGGATTCGTGTGTCAGCCAGTCGCGATAATGCGAAACGTTGGCGCCGGAGCTGGCCAGGTCGCCAGTGGCGAGCGGCAGATTCCAGAGGATCGTGTCGTATTGCAATTCCTCCGGCGCTGTCGCCGCGTGCCAGTACTGTGGCTGCATGATGCGGTGCGCCATCCGAACAACGCCCCAGCCGTAGTTGAAGCTCAACCGGAATGCTCCGCCGTGCGTGATCCAGTTGTGATAGAGGCTGGTTGAAGCTACGCGCGGAATCGCGGCAACCAGCGAGGGCGGATCCTGGCTCATTGCCGCCCATTGCACGTGGCCGAGATAACTTCCGCCTTGGGATGCCACTTTTCCGTTCGACCATGACTGTTTCGCGGCCCACTCGATCGTGTCGTACCCGTCGCGTCCTTCGTTGCGGAACGGTTCCCACTGGCCCTCGGATTCATAGCGGCCGCGAACATCCTGGACGACAACGGCGAACCCGTTTTGCGCGAACGGAATCATTTCGTTCGACACGCCGTCCCGCTGCGTTCCGTAGGGCGTGCGGACCACGAGCACGGGATACTTTCCTTCTTCGGACGGAAGATAGACATCCGCGAAGAGCTTCACGCCATCGCGCATCGGCACGGCCACATGCGACAGGATCTTAATCCGGTTCAGGATCGGCTTCCCGCCCGGAGTCTGTGCCTCTGCTTCGGGGCGCTGGAGGATCAGCAGACAGGCGATGACAGAGAGGGCGAGGGCGGCGGCACGCATGAGGCGGATTGTAGCGTAGTGCGGGCTGGTAAGGATTAGCCTGCGACCCAAATCCGGAACACTGTCGCTGAAACATTCCCTTTTGTCCAATACATGTGATAACGTCCGTCCTTATCACATCTAGCTATGCTGATTGACTGTCCCCATTGCCAAGCACGCGTCAATGCGACGGTTATTGAGAATGCACCGTATCGGGATTACGATGTATGGCCGGACTCCTATCGAATTTCACTCCTGCGCTGCCCCGCGTGTAGACACATCCTCGTAGGACAGGAGGATCTCGTGGAGCCAGGAACCCACCCCTTCTTTCAAGTCGAAGATGCAGAACAGGATCAATGGGGCAACGCTTCTCGTATCTGGCCTAATCCCATGACACAACTCCCCGCCTCTATCCCTGAAAGCATCCGTTTTTCCTTGCATGAAGCTCGAACATGTCTACACGCGGCCGCATATACGGCGTCCGTCGTGATGAGCGGACGAGCCATCGAGGAAATGTGCAGGCATTTTGACACCAACAGCGACAAATTATTTCTTGGACTGAAGTAACTCCGTGAGAAAGGGGTTATCGACGAAAGGCTCTACGCTTGGATGCGCCGCCTCGTTACGTTGCTTGCGCAACTCGTCGCCCCATGCGTA
>CAYTVP010000223.1:0-4394 GCA_964441675.1 uncultured Solibacteraceae bacterium
GCACAATCGAGCCGCGGAAAAATCTGGACCGCATTCTCGACGCTTATAGTCAGCTTCCGAATGATGTTCAGGACCAATACCCGCTGGTTGTCGCTGGAGCTGAGGGATGGAACGCGGGACAAACGATCGCGCGAATGCGAACATTGGCGCCGCGTGTTCGCTATCTAAGCTACATCGACGAACAATGGATTCCGGCGTTGACGGCAGAAGCATCTTTATTCGTTTACCCGTCCCTGTACGAAGGCTTTGGATTTCCGCTGGCGCAGGCGCTCGCTGCCGGTGTTCCTTCTATCACCTCGCACGTTTCGTCCATGCCCGAAGTTGCAGGCGAAGGAGCCTTTCTGGTGGATCCGGAGGACACCACTTCTCTTCGCGATTCCATCCTTCGGCTACTGACTTCGGACGGAGAGCGGGCTCGTCTGGCCGCGCTGGCCGCTCTACGTGGCCGCGACTTAACCTGGGAGAGAAATGCCGCCGAATCCGTTCAGTTTTTCCTCGACGTTGCAGCTTTCTGAACAGCCCGTTCGAGAGATTGCAAAGTTCCCGCGGCTGTATTTTGCCAGCGAAATATCGTGGCACGTTCGCGCGCCCGGGCTGTCAGGTGGAGCCGCAATGCGGCATCGGTCCAGACACGTTCCATCGCATCGAGAAGTGATGCATCGGATTCTGTTTCGAAGCGCAGAACGGCATCCCCACACGTTTCCTGTAGCACCGGGATGTCGGAGCAAACGGTCGGAATCCCGAGAGCCATTGCTTCAAGGGGTGGAAACCCGAACCCCTCATAGCGGCTCGGAAAGATAAATGCGCGCGCGCCCGCAAACAGATTCAACAAGCGCTCGCGCGGAATCCAGTGAGTGAACTCCACCGCTTCGTTTAAACCAAGCGACGCTCGCAGCGCTTCGAGGTCGGCTGAGGCGGATCCAGCCAGGCCCGCGACAATCAGACGCGCCTCGGAATGGGACTTTCGAAAAGCAGAAAAGGCTCGCAGCAGGCGCTCCAGATTCTTATGGCGGTGTAGTGTCGAGACGGTAAGGAAGTAGGGCTGCGTTTCATCGGGGCGCCACACCAGTTGGAACATCTGCTCATCGATGGCAGACCAGACGACATCAATACGCTCCGCGTTGACGCGATAGTAGTGCATCAGACGGCGCTTGGTGAACTGGGAAACCGTGAGCAGACGCGCGGAGCGGCGTAGCACCGGATCGATGAACATCCGCCAGCCGATGCGATCGGCGGTGGTAAAGAACTCCGGACGATCCCGGAACTGCAGATCGTGAACAACGGAAACAGCCGGACAGGCTGAGAACCATGGGCCGGTGAATCCGGCGTTCAACAGCACATCGAGGCGATGGCGCCGGCACAGCTGCGGCAATTGCATCTGCTCGAATATCAGCCGCGCCGGCCGGTTTGCTGCGCGAACGGCAGTCACAATCGCGAGAAAGCGGCTGTTGACCGGCACGATATTCGCTGCTGCGGATTCCTGATTCAGAAACACGACATATTCGCGCTCGTCATGATTCTGGGCTAGCGCCGACAGAAGCCCACGAAGGTAAATTTCGGTACCGCCCACCTGCCCCGGGAGCAGGTAAAGCGCGTTGACGCCTATTCGCATCTACCGTGGAGCGCCGGAGCTTTGCTGCTGCACCAGCATGGACTTTGCCTGGGAGAGCGCAGTCAGAATCTGTGTGTCTCCGGGAGCCAATGCTGCGGCACGTTCCAGGTCCGCCACGGCCTCGGCCGGCCGGCCCTCGATCAGGTGCAGTTTCCCGCGCGTCGAAAGCGCGGGGACGCTGTCCGGATTTAACTGGAGCGCGCGCTCCAGATCAGCCTTGGCGGCGCCGATTTTCTCAGAGCTGGCCAGATAAGTAGCGCGAAGCGCCAGTTTCTGATCGTCCTCGCCTTTTATGGCCAGAGCTTCCGTCATCGCATCCGCCGCGCGGGACGGCTGGTTGGAACAGGCGAATGCAAATGCCCGGAACGTCTCCAGTTCGGCATCGGGCTGCGCCGCAAGGGACCGCGCCTTCTCCAGTTCCACACTGGCGGCCGGACAATTTCTCCGCTGGAGCAGTGCCTGGCCAAGCCAGAACTGGGGACGGAACTTTTTCGGTGAATTTTCCGCGGTGTCTCTCCACAAAGTGACTGCATCGCCCCAAACCACGGCCCGCTGATAACTAATGAACGCCAGAACGGCCAGCGTACCAGCGCCGATCCAGATTCCCGATTTCTCTTTCCAATTGGCAATGGCTGTCCCGGCAATCAGAGCCACACCGAGCATCGGAAGATACATCCGCCGTTCGGCGATAGGATCGGGAATCGGAATGATCGATGTCGTGGGCGCCAGCACGAGAACGAGAATCGCCAAGCCCAGCAAAACCAAGCCGTGGCGGTCTCGAAGCCATACGGCCAAGCCGATCACGACAATCACTACCAACAGCGAGATGAGCGCTCCGTGATCGGTGGGAGTTTGCGATAACGGAAAGTCATAGTCCAGCGTGAGTCCGGCAGGCCAGATCAACAATTGCAGATAACGGGCCAAGGCTCGCCACTGAGTGAAGAAATACGGCAGGCTGGGACCGATTGTAAGTTCTGTATCGGCCGAGATGTACCGGAAAATCACAGCGGCACCGGCCAGGGCACCGATAGTAAGAATCACGTAAAGGCGCCATGCTCCGCCTTGCACCAATGACGTAAGGCGATCGCGAAACAGCCATTCGACCACCAGGAAGATGGCGGGAAGCGCAATCGCAATCTCCTTTGATCCCAAAGCGAGGCCGAACAAGATCGAAATCAGTAGCGCGGATAGCCAGCCGATTCCTTTCGGCCGCAAGTGAAGGTAACCGGCGAAGGCGCTGAGGAAGAAGAAAGAGCTGAGAAGATCCGAGCGCGACGAGATATAGCAGACACCTTCCGTTTGAATCGGGTGCAGCAGAAACAGGCCGCCAGCGAGGATCGCCGCGATTCCGTTCCGCGTATTCTCCGGATTCGCCAGCCGCAGCAGCAGGAAGATCACAAGCCCCGCAAGCGTGGCATTAGCGGCATGGAGAAGAATGTTAACGATGTGGTAGCTGGCGGCGTTGTCTTGAGCCCAAAGATGGTTCCAGTAAAAGCTGACCTGCAGCACGGGTCGCGCTCCCAGCAGATACGTGGCCGGCGCTGCGGCCGGAAGTTGAGGAGCCGCAAAGAACTGGTATGCGTCGTCGAAGACAAACGGTCCGCTCACAGCCGGCCAGAAAACAAACAATGCCAAGAGAGCGAATGTCCCCAGAACAGCAAGGACGATTCCTGGCCGCACATCGGAGTTCATCGCCGGTCCTCGTCCTCGAGCTGCTCGACTTTGAACTGCAGAATCGCGACCCGCTGCACCAGCGCGATATTGTCATCCCGAAGCCGGGACAGAATTTTGGCATAGTGAAAACACACAAACACCAGCATCACCAGTGCCAGCAGCATAATCAGCAGTGGTGTAGAGGCCAGTCCCAGCAGTCCAGCAGCCCATGCCAGCATCTCGTGCGCCAACACGAGAGCGACAAAGATCAGCGCGCCCGCTAACCATACCAGCGAGTATTCGACCCGAACGCTCTCCCGCCGGATCGCTCGCAACACAAACAACGCCAGCAAACCGCCGAGAACCACCACCAGCCAGGAAAAGGGCGCCATCTATGTTCTGGCCTTTCTCCAGCGAGCGAAACCGGGAAACCGTAGTACGTTCATCAGGACGCCCAAAAGCACATGCACCATGTAATAGAACGAGGCCTTCGGAGTGAGCGTGGAGGCTCCGGCACGCCGCGGCCGCATCTGACAGGGAATCTCCCCGAAGCTGAACGTCCGCCGTTCCAGCACCACCAACATTTCAATCTCGGGGTACTCTAGCGGGAACGTAGACGCAAAAACCTGCAAAGCCTCGCGATTGACGCCGATGAAACCCGACGTCGGATCGTACACCCAGCGTCCAAGAACCGGCCGCAAAAACAGCCGGAACAATCGGGTTCCCCATCCGCGCAAGCCCTCGGGCGCCTTCCAAAGCTCACCAACGAAGCGGGATCCGATCACCACCTGATGATGGGTAGTCTTCAGCATCTCGAGCAACCGCGGTACATCTTCCGGACGGTGCTGGCCATCGGCATCCATCCGAATGACATGCTCAAACCCATAGTCGAAAGCCAGCTTGTAGCCGGTCTGTACCGCGCCTCCGAGGCCGAGATGTCGCGGCAGCGTCAACACAGCCACCTTTTTCTGACGCGCAATGGCCGATGTGTCATCCTTTGAACCGTCATCCACCAAGAGCACCGGATACTGTGGATGCGCCGCAAGGATTTCGTCGAGCGTTGGGCCGACACACAACTCCTCGTTGTATGCCGGGACGAGAATCAGTAAGTCCTTGTCGTAGTTCTCAA
>CAYTVP010000223.1:4404-5065 GCA_964441675.1 uncultured Solibacteraceae bacterium
TCAAACACCCGCCGCCTCGAAAATGGAAATTCGGTGGATGGCAAGGGTTCGCCGGAACGCTTTCATCGTGACGCGCGCCTCGCGCTCCATTTTTCTACGCTCACGCAGCAGTTTGGGAGCCCAACGGAAAAAGTCGGAGTATGCTCGGATTACCGACCGCACGAAGGAGAGATAGGGAACATTCTCCGCAGCCTGTCCACGGTATCCGTGGCCGCCGCGCAGGGCAAAGACATGAGCCAGATAGCGCCCCGCCGTGAACAGGGGCGAAAGCAAAATCCAGTCCCAAGGCAAGTTCTTCAACAACACGGCCAGACGATTGCGCTCGACATAGTAAACCTTCATGGCGCTGCCGCCGCCGGACGTGGCGGAATATCCGTGATACACCACCGCTGACGGCACGTAAAGACAATCCCATCCCATACGGCGAAGCCGCAAGCCCAAGTCCGTGTCCTCACAATAAAGAAAGAACTCCGGGTCGAAACCACCGGCCTGATCCAGCGCTTCGCGCCGGTACATGGCGGCGCATCCGCTCGGGAAAAGAACCTCGCGCGGTTCGGCATTCGATTCCGGGGACTCCAGATGTGCCCGCTGCTTACTGGTGCCGTCGCGGCTAATCGCCATACCCGCCGAATCGAGCCCTTCGCCGCTTGATAGACGGATC
>CAYTVP010000223.1:5075-7427 GCA_964441675.1 uncultured Solibacteraceae bacterium
TGTGGAGCGCATGCGCCGAGATTCGAGCGCTCGTCCAAATATTGCGTTAGGCGGGCGATACATTCCGGCTCCGCCTCCGTATCGTCATTCAGCGACATGAAATAGCGCGCCTGAGAAACCTTCAGCGCCTCCACCATGGCCCCTGCAAACCCAAGGTTAGTTCCCGCGTTGATCACGCGCAACCTGGGCATTGCAGGCAGATCCGTTGAACACAATGCACCGATGGTATTGTCTACCACCACGATCTCAAAATCGCCGTAGGTTTGCGCGGCAAGCGACGCAAGACATCGAGACAACTTGGGACCCGCGGTCAAGGTAGGAATGACAACGGTGACGCGCATCAGACATTATCGCATCCGGGCCGGACCGAATCGCTGCGCTAGAGGCCGTGAATATTTGCCAGTAATGTCGTTCCAGCGCACGAGAAGCAAGTCGGTGAACATCCGCAGGCTATCGCTGAAAAGGTTCACTTTTGTACCTTCGGCATGATTCCAACGGACGGGGACCTCAGCGATGCGATAGCCGAATTTTCTTGCGAGGAAGAGCGCTTCTACATCGAAACCGAATCCATCGATCGTTTGGCGGCTGAAGACTGCTTTCGCGGCATCGCGCCGAAACAACTTGAAGCCGCATTGAGTATCCCAAAAGGGCAGCCCCGTCGCCAGACGCATCAGCAAGTTGAAGAGCCGCCCGGCGTTTTCTCGAAGCCACGACTGGCGCCGGCCGATCAGACTCCGGTTCAACGCGCGGGAGCCGATGGCCACTTCCACCTGCTGGCGTTCGACAGCATCGAAAAGCTTATCCAGTTCCTCAATCGGCGCGGATAGATCGGCATCGGTAAACAGAATCCATTCACCCTGCGCTTCGAGCATTCCGTGCCGCACAGAGTAGCCCTTTCCCCTGTTGCCTGGATTGCGAAGGACGCGCACCGCGCTATAACGCTGGGAAGAACGGGCAGCGGCTTCCGCTGTCTCATCCGACGAGCCGTCGTCGACTACGAGCAATTCCACCGTTCCGAGAGATCGATGACGCTCCTTTGACAGGAACGCGTCGATGAGTTGTAGAGTCTGCGGAAGGCGGTCCTGCTCGTTGAAAGCCGGTATCACGATCGAAAGAAAAACCAACCGTCAATTATAATGAGACTTTCCTGAAAGGTTTCTCATTTGTCATCAGAGCAGAGCCCGCTCGAGCAGCGCGCAGCGCGCATTCGCGAGATCGAGCAGCTGGGATATCTTCCATACGGCCGCCGGTTCGACTTCACCCACAATATCGATGAACTAGTGACGGCACATGCGAATTCCACCGGCGAGCAACTGGAAGCCAGCCGTGCCGGAGTGCGGATAGCGGGCCGTGTGTATACGATCCGGCGTATGGGCAAGGCCGGCTTTGCAACCGTTGTTCAGAATGGCGCTCGCATTCAGATTTACGTCAAGAAAGATGCGGTCTCCGAGCAGGACTACCAATTGTTCCAGCTTTTGGATCTCGGGGACATTATCGGCATCGAGGGGTATTTGTTTCGCACGCGGACGGGCGAGCTAAGCGTTCACGTCGAAAAGCTCGATTTCCTGTCAAAAACTCTGCTCGCCATGCCGGAGAAGTGGCATGGTTTGGAAGACGTCGAGATACGGTACCGGCAGCGGTATCTCGACCTGGTCGCCAATCCGGAAGTACGCCAGGTTTTTGTCACCCGCGCAAAGATCATCGGCTCGCTGCGGCGGCAGCTCGAAGCCCGCGGATTTATCGAAGTGGAAACTCCGATGATGCAGCCGCTCTATGGCGGGGCCGCGGCGCGTCCGTTTGTCACCCATCACAATACGCTCGACATCGATCTCTATTTGCGAATCGCCCCGGAGCTTTACTTGAAGCGCCTGCTGGTCGGCGGTCTCGATCGCGTATATGAGATCAATCGGAATTTCCGGAACGAAGGAATTTCGTTCAAGCACAATCCGGAATTCACGATGCTGGAGTTCTATCAGGCGTACACCGACTATCGCGGGCTGATGGACTTTACTTGCGAGCTTCTGGCCAATGTCGCCAGCGATGCCACGGGTAACACGAAAGTAACGTTCGAGGGCCGCGAGATCGACTTTGGGAATATCCGCCGCATGACGATGCAGGAGGCGGTACACGAGTACGCTCCGGCTGGAACAGATTGGCAAATTGCGGGCCTGGAACTGGTGGGGCTGTTCGAAAAGTACGCGGAACCTAAGCTTTTCGAGCCGACGATGATCTACGATCATCCGGTGGAAATTTCCCCGCTGGCGATGCGAAAGAGGGATGACCCGCGATTCACAGAACGGTTCGAGTTGATCGTGGGGGGAATGGAGCTTGCGAACGCCTTCACGGAGTTGA
>CAYTVP010000224.1:0-7419 GCA_964441675.1 uncultured Solibacteraceae bacterium
CGGAGCACGACGTCGATGCGTCGGCGATTTTGCTGACTACATCGAAGCGGCTGGCCGCGGCGGTCGAAGCCGAACTCGACTGGCAGCTGGCTGAGTTGCCGACGGCAGCGGTGGCGAAGAAAGCTCTTACACGAAATTCGGCGATTCTGATCGTCGAGTCGCTCGAGCAGGCATGCGAGCTTTCGAATCGCTTCGCGCCGGAGCATCTCAGCCTTCACGACGCATCGCTTCTCCCGCAGGTCACGCATGCGGGAGGAGTTTTCCTCGGCGCGCTGAGTCCGGAAGCAGCCGGTGATTATGCCGCCGGCCCCAATCACGTCCTGCCGACTTCTGGCGCTGCTCGGCTCCGCGGGGGACTTTCGAGCGCGGATTTCGTAAAGCTGATTGCGATACAGCAATTGTCGCCGGCTGCACTGAAGCGGCTCGCGCCCGCCATTTCGACACTTGCTCGCGCTGAAGGTCTCGAGGCGCATGCACGGTCGATTGAGGTGCGCACATGAAACCGCAGCCGCGCACCGCGGTGCGCGATATGGCTCCCTACAAGCCACCGGCGGAAGGCCGCGGCGGGAAACTGCGTCTCGACTTTAACGAAAACACCGTCGGATCTTCGCCAAAAGTGGTGGAGGCACTGCAGCGCGCTATCAATGCGGGGGATCTCAGCGTCTATCCGGAGTATTCCCAGGCGCGGCCCAAGCTCGCGGCGCACTTTGGTGTCTCGCAAGACCAGCTTCTCCTAACCAACGGGACCGACGAGGCCATACAGGTGTTGGTGAATACATTCGTCAATTGTGGAGATCGGGTGTCGGTGGCTGAGCCGTCTTATGCCATGTACCGCTTCTACAGCGAGCTTGCCGGCGCGCAGGTATCGGAGGATTTGGACGAGAATACCCGGCTCGCCCTGATTGCAAACCCGAACAATCCGACAGGTTCCTGGAAAGAGCGCGAGGAGTGCATCCGGCTATTGGAGCAGTTTCCGAATACGCTGTTCCTGTTCGATGAGGCCTACTTTGAGTTCTCGGGAATTACCGTCCTTGACCTGATCGGCCAATACGACAATCTTTTCGTCAGCCGAACATTTTCGAAAGTGTATGGCATGGCGTCGATGCGCATGGGTTGTCTGTTCTCCCATGCGGAGAATGTGGCCTGGATGCGGAAAGCACAGTCGCCTTATAGCGTGAACCAGTTGGCGGTGGTCGCCGCGGCATCGGCCGTCGATGATCAGGTAACAATCCGGCAGTACGTCGGCGAAGTCATCTCGGCGCGCGAAATGGCGTTTGAGGAATTCGCAAAACTGGGCATCAGAACGTTTCCCAGCAAAGGGAACTTCATTCTCTTCGACGCCGGACCACGCGCTGTCGAAATACGGGATACTTTGCGCGATTGCGGCGTATTAGTGCGGGATCGCAGCTACGAGATCGAAGGCTGCGTCCGCGTAACCATCGGCACGCATGAACAGACGAAGCGATTTCTCGATGAGTTGAGGAGCATTTGGTGAAGCCAGACGTTTTAGTTTTCGACATGGATGGGGTTCTGGTGGACGTCCACGCGTCCTATCGCGAGTGCATTGTCGCTTCCGTCCACAAGCTCACCGGTAAAACGGTCACACATGAGCAAATCCAGGCTTACAAGAACCGTGGCGGCTTCAACAACGACTGGCTGTTAACGCAGACGATTGCAACCGATCTCGGCTTCCCGGTGGAGTATCCGGAAGCGGTGCGCATCTTCAACGAGCTGTTCTTCAACACCTACATGGCGCGCGAAACCTGGATTCCGGAGGGGGGATTGATCGCCCGCCTGGCGAGCCGCTATCCGCTTTATATTTTCACGGGGCGGCTCAACGAAGAAGCGCAAATTACCTTGAAGCGTTTCGAGGTGGACTCTTACTTTGCCGCAGTGTTCGGCGATGATAACGTCGCCCGGCCCAAACCGGATCCGGACGGACTGCTGAAAGTTCAAAATCTTCATCCCGGCAGCGAGCTGCTTTATCTTGGCGACAACATAGACGACCGCCGCGCGGCAGAACTTGCCCAAGTCCCTTTTTTAGGCGTTGGCACATTCTCCGGAGCTTCGATCGTCATCGAAAACGTCAACCAACTGGAGGCATTGCTGGCGTGAGGCAGGCATCAACAGAGCGGATTACCAAGGAAACACAGATCCGCGGCGCGTTGAAGATCGATGGACGCGGAAAATACGACATTTCTACCGGCATCCGCTTTTTCGATCACATGCTGGAGCTGTTCACCAAGCACGGCGCGTTCGATCTTACGATCAAGGCCACTGGCGATCTTGATGTCGATCAGCATCACACTGTGGAAGATGTAGGCATTGTGCTGGGCCAGCTTTTTGCCAGCGCTCTTGGCGACAGAAAGGGCATCAACCGGGCAGGTTACTTTGTGCTGCCCATGGATGAAACGCTTGCCGTTGCGGCAATCGACCTTGGCGGCCGGCCGGCGCTCGTGTATAACGACAAAGTCCGCACGCGCCTCGTCGGGGACTACGTAACGGAATTGAGCCCGGATTTCTTCGACGGCTTTGCCACGCATGCCGGCGCCAATGTCCACATCCAGGTGATGTACGGGCGCTCGAACCATCACAAGATCGAGGCGGTATTCAAGTGTTTCGCCCGCGCGATGCGGTATGCGTGCTCGAAGGATCAGCGTCTTAAGGACCAGTTGCCCTCCACCAAGGGCCTGCTGGAACGCACAGTAAAAAAATGACCACGATTCTCGATTACGGTGCCGGCAACCTGCGGTCAGTACAAAACACTCTCTCCGAGATCGGCGCGCGTTACGAGGTCGTCGATCAGGCGGCCGCCATTCAGAAGGCCACCAAGATCGTACTGCCGGGCGTTGGGCATTTCGGTCAGATGATGCGGGCATTGGATGCGATGTCTGTGCGTCAGCCGCTGCTGGATGCCATTTCGCGCAATGTACCGTTTCTGGGAATCTGCCTTGGCCTGCAGGCGCTGTTCACGGACAGCGAAGAGGCGCCGGATGTCGCTGGGCTGGGCCTCTTTCCGGGAAGCGTCCGCCGCTTTGACACCAGCCTTCGGGTTCCACACATGGGATGGAACAGCTTGTCGCAAGTGCGGGATTCCCGGCTGTTGAAAGATATCGGCGATCAGCCGTATGTTTATTTTGCAAACAGCTATTACTGCCCGATAGTCGACGAGACCGCCGCAAGCTGTCACTATGGAATTGACTTCACAGCCGTACTCGAAAAAAACAACGTGTTCGGTGTCCAGTTTCATCCGGAAAAATCCGGTCCGCTCGGCTTGAAAATCATGAGCAACTTCGCCAGTCTCTAATGCTGGCCAAACGAATCATTCCCTGTCTCGACGTCACGGCTGGACGTGTCGTCAAAGGCGTCAATTTCGTCAATCTGCGCGATGCCGGCGACCCGGTGGAACTGGCCGACCGGTATAACCAGCAGGGGGCCGATGAAGTTGTGTTTCTCGATATCACCGCGTCAAGCGATGAGCGGAAAACCATGGTGGATGTGGTGTTTCGCACTGCACAACGCGTCTTTATTCCGCTGACAGTGGGGGGCGGTGTTCGCCAGGTGACCGATGCGCGGAAGATCCTGGTGGCTGGGGCCGATAAGGTCAGCGTGAATACCGCGGCGGTGAACCGGCCGGAATTGATCACCGAGCTCAGCGAAGAGTTTGGCGCGCAAGCGGTAGTGCTGGCGATCGATGCGCGGCGGAACGGCGACCGCTGGAACGTTTACGTCAAGGGTGGCCGCGAAGACACAGGTATCGATGCCGTCGAATGGGCGCAGCGCGGCGAACAGCTCGGCGCGGGCGAAATCCTGCTGACATCGATGGACACGGACGGAGTCCAGGAAGGATTCGACTGCGCTCTCACGCGAGCGGTATCCCGAGCAACCCATATACCCGTGATCGCGTCGGGCGGCGCCGGCAAGCCGGAAGACTTCGAGCGTGTGTTGACCGACGGTGAGGCGGATGCTGCACTGGCGGCCAGCATTTTTCACTACGGAACGTACACGGTGAACGACCTGAAAGAATTTCTCGATGCCCGTGGTATACCTGTTCGGCGGAGCCTGTCATGAATCCTTTTCTTGTTGTCCTCATGGCTGCCGACCTCTCCGGTCATTTTGTGGATATTGACGGTACGTTTGTGCTTCTGAACAGCAAGACAGGCGAACGGGAAATCCACAACCAGGAACACGCCGCCCGGCAGTTTCCACCGTGTTCCACCTTCAAGATTCCAAACTCGGTGATTGCGCTCGAAACCGGAGTAGTGCGCGATATCGCCGACCAGCTTCCTTACGACGCGCGCGCCGCGAATGCAACCACGGGTGTCGAAGGAAGTGTCGGCATCAAGCTGGACGCCTGGAGGCGGCCGCAATCGCTTTCCACCGCTTTCCGGGACTCCGTTGTGTGGTTCTACCAGGAGACGGCACGGCGCGTCGGTGGGGCCAAGATGGCCAGTTGGGTGATTCGGCTCAACTATGGCAACGAGGATTCTAACGGTCCGGTGGACCGGTTCTGGATGGGAACTCCGCTGGCGATTTCGGCGGAGGAGCAAGTGCTGTTTCTTTCCCGCTTAGAGAACCGCGAATTTGCGCTCTCGCCGAAAACCTACGATTCGCTGGCCGAGATCATGCTCACTGAAAAGGGCGATGGCTGGACGCTGAGTGGAAAGACAGGTGCGTGCACGCAGCCCGGCCAACCCATCAGCCTGTGGTATGTCGGCACCGTGAACCGCAATGGCACACCGTACCACTTTGCACTGCACATGAGCGCCGACACTTATCAGCCGCTGCTTTCGCAGCGCATTCCCAAAGCCAAGGCGATCCTGAAGCAGTTGGGAGTACTGCCGTGATTATTCCCTGTATCGATCTGATGGACGGTAAAGTTGTTCAACTCGTCCAGGGTCGCGACAAGGCACTCGAAGGCGGATCGCCGGAGGAGATGCTCGATCGATTTACCGGCTTCGGGACCATTCAGGTGATCGACCTCGACGCGGCCATCGGCTCAGGAGAAAATGCCTCGCTCGTCGAATTTCTTTGTGCCCGCGCGCGATGCCGTGTCGGCGGCGGCGTCCGGTCGGCCGAGCGTTTTGCGCAGCTTATGAACCAGGGCGCGGACCGGGTAATCGTGGGCACAGCGGCCTTCAACGGTTCGGGCATCAACCATGAATTTCTTTCACAACTGGATTCGGCCCGTACTGTAATTGCTCTCGATTCCAAGAATGGCCGGATTGTCGTCAAGGGCTGGCGCGAGTCGATCGATCGGGATGCCGAAAGCGTAGTCGGTGAGCTGGAGCCCTATTGTTCCGGATTTCTTTGTACCTATGTAGACAAAGAAGGCATGCTGGAGGGCACGGATCTCGATTGGTTTCGGCGCCTTCGCCGCGCCACCGGGCATGAGATTACGGCGGCCGGCGGGATCACCACAGTTTCCGAAATCGCAGAACTGAAAAAGATTCACGTCCATTCCGCGCTCGGCATGGCAATCTATACCGGACGCCTGGATCTGGACGAACTGCGGGCGCTAAACGCAGAATCTACTGTTTCGTGATCTGCGGCTCGTGGCCTACCGGAAAGTTGACGGAACTCGCGATGAAACAAGCCTTATGCGCTTGATCGTGTAGCTCCCCAGCCAGCTTGGCATCCGACGCCGCCGAGATCACGACACGCGGCCGCAGAATCACCTTTGTGAAGCGGCCGCTATTGCCCTCCGTCATCATCTCTCCCCACGCTTCATCAACATACTCGACCACGATCACGCCGTTCACTGCGCACAGGTGGAGATACGAAAGTAGATGACAGGCCGAAAGAGCCGCCACCAACAGATCTTCCGGATTATGCCGCGAGGCATCGCCGCGGAAGATGGCCGCCGAGGAGCCGGCTAAGTCCGGCTTCCCTTCCATTGATACGACGTGGTCCCGTGAATACTCCCGGTAGCCCGATGTGCCGGTACCACGGTTGCCAGTCCATCGCGTCGAAACACGAAACTCATGTGCGTGTGCCATTTTTCAGCTTGTCCGATCCAAGAACCGCTTTGCTGCCTGGATGCCCTCAAACTCCGTGAGGCGTTTGCCTTCGTACTCAATTCCGACCCATCCCCGGTAGCCCGATTTCTGTGCGATCTGCATGCAGCGCGCGAGGTCTATCTGCGTTTCCTTCCCATCCGGGCCGAAATCAAGACACTTTAAACTACACCCCTTCGCGAATGGCATGAGTTTCTCGATTGCCGAGTAGCGGTCGATTTCCTTCGGGAAATTGCCGAAATCGGGAAGCGTGCCAAAGTTCGGCAGGTTCACCATCTTCATCAGGCGCACCAGCACATCCGGATTCGAAGAAACTCCGCCATGATTCTCGATCGTCACGTTGATTTTTCTCGTTTGAGCATACTCACACAGCTTTGTGAAACTCTCCGTGCAATTCTTCAGAAACTCGTCAATCTCCTCGGGAGTAGTGGGCTGCTTGTCCGGATACATGTTGGTTCGGATAGCGGTACAGCCTAGCTCGGCGGCAATATCCACCCACTTGTGATGATTCGATGCCGCGCGCGAGCGCGCCGCCGCGTCGGACGAACCCATCAGGCCCTCTCCATCACACATAATGAGCACGCCGGTCGTTCCGAAAGTTTGCATGTTCCGTTTCAGCCGCGCGACGTAGCTCTCGGTCGGAGCTTCCCACAACTGGTTTACGAATTCCAGCCCTTCGATCCCAAACTGCTCCCGGGCGATTCGCGGGAAATCGAGATTAGTGATCAACCGGCTTTGGATGGCCCGGTGCAGTGACCACTCGGCCAACGAAATCCGGAACCACTTGGCAGCCGGCGCCGGGGCTTGCGAAGCCGAGGCCGCACCTGCCAACAATCCCGCGGTGGGGAGACTAATAAACGTCCGGCGGTTCATGTTCGTCATGATACGCCGCCTGCGCACACGTGCCCGAAAGGCAGGCACAAGTAAAATGGCAGAGTGAAAACCGCACTCGTCACAGGCGCAAGCAAGGGGATCGGCAAGGGCATCGCTCTCGAGCTGGCCCGCTCCGGATTTTCAGTGGTTGTCAATTACAACTCCGATCGAAATGGCGCCGATGCCGTCGTCGCGGAAATCCAGAATTCCGGCGGCACAGCCAAGGCGGTCCAGGGCGACGTCGGCAAATCGGCTGATGTCGCCCGCATGTTCGACGGCATTCCGGAGATTGACGCACTGATCAACAATGCAGGCGTCCAAACCTGGAAACCGCTGCTCGACCTGACGGAAGCAGAGTGGGATCGCGTCATCAACACAAATCTGAAGGGATGTTTTCTTTGTACGCAAGCCGCCGCGAAAAAGATGGTGGCTCAGCGCCGGGGAGGATCCATCATCAATATTGGATCGGGATGTAATAAGCTCGCATTCCCGAATCTATGCGACTATACAGCCTCCAAGGGCGGTATCG
>CAYTVP010000225.1:0-7402 GCA_964441675.1 uncultured Solibacteraceae bacterium
CACCACCGATCCGCCCGCCTCCGACTCCGCTGACGGCTTCACGATGGCGCGAAAATCCTTCCGCAGCGTTTCGGGCGAAATCTTCGTCAACTGCCCGCTGATTTCCCGTGCCATCCGCGCGAATCCGTCGTCCGACACCAGCGCGGCCATCAGGTAACCCGACCGGATCGCCCGCCCGCCGTCGTCGATCGACCCCCACGCCCAGCCTTCCTTCAGCAGCCGGACCAGCGACTCGCTCAGCACCGGATTGCGGCTGTTCCCCGACTTCATCCCGTCAGTCGCGACGTGTCCACGTCGAACGCGCGCAGGATCAGCGACACGTCACAGTTCGCGGTGTCGAGCAATTTCATCAGCAAATGCTCGATCTCGACGTTGTAGTGCGTGCGTGAAAGACAAAACCCGGCGGCGCCTTCCAGCGCGTTCTTTACCAGAGGATTTAGTTTAGCGACCAAGGCTCCCAAGTTTGGATTCATTAACGTTCCCTCAGCGAAATATCTTAAATCTGTTAACAGTGAGTTTGAACGGATCGATAGCTGCTAACTTTATCTCAACCAAAACCGAGAAAATTGAATTTTCCGCGAAACGCGAAAGGGACATACGTTCGTGTGCCAATGGCGTGTCTGGAATTTGCGGAATTAGCGGAATGAGCGCGAGATTGAGTTGACAAAGAATCAATAAGTTGCCTGTTTCATTCTTCGTCTTCCTCGCAGGATTTTTCGACCCCCACCTCCAGCACCATCTGTATCTTTTTCTCCTTTTGGTCGGGCGGGTTCACCCCGGTCTCGGTGCGGACAGAAAGTGCCCTGACGCAACCCCAGGCACAGTGATCAAGAATCATTGCGCTGCCCGAAAAGCTCGCCTATAGTTTAGGGACGCGTGCGTTTGACGGCACGACGAAGAGTGAGGGTAGAGCTTCTATGATTCACGGGCTGTTGTATTTGTTGCTACTAACGTTCTTTCTATCGTTTCCCTCCGCCGGGCAGGATACTTCCGCCAACGCTGCATTTGGAGGCAGCTATGCGAGCCTAGGACCGGAACAGAAGCGCCTCGTCGACGACTGGTTTCGCCGCTTTAGCGCGGTTGTCAAGAAGCGCGTTGAACCTGGCGACGGCTATGACAAAATGCCATTATCGGGCAAAACGACATTCAACGCCGTAACTCATGCGCTGGTGATGACCAGATTAACCGATGACGCCGACGAGAGCCTGGCACAATCAGCCATTGATCTGGTGGAGAAGGTGGATGGCGTGGCCGGCCAGATCCATGGTGCACGCGGCGACGAGCAGTTCCGGCTCTATGTCCAAATGAAGCCCGGCGCGGTGGCTCTCCTCAACCGGAGTAAAGAGTTCAGGCGGACAGCAGACAACACGGTTTACCACAAAGGCTACCCCACTTGCTTTCGCACTAAAGGTGTTCCCTCAATTCAGATATCTCTTACCCGCGATGCAGCCCGAGCCAACATCGATGTAGATTACCATTCCTCCAGGTTTCCTTTATTTCTTGTCAACGGGCATCTCACCGCATCAAATTCTGATGTACGCGCCGGCAACAATGATACGCGCCACAACGATCAGTGGGCAGGACTTCAAAACTGGTGGCGCACTCTTCTTGGATTGCCCGCGGCTGACACTCAACCTACCAGAATGGCGAGTGGAGTTTTTGCCCAGGAACCCAAGTACAAGGGTATGAAGCCGGCCGAGGCAATATTTGACTTCCTAAACGGCTGGCTAGTGGAGCAGAAGCCTAACGAATCCATCGCATACATCGCTGATGAAGCGTTCGCGTGCCTGGAGTTGGGAAAGCGGCCGAATTCCGACCGGGGTATGGCGAAGTTCGTGGTACTAGAAAACATGCTCTCCGCAAATAAGCAGATCGGGAAAGCTGAGACATTAGCGAAAGTCAGCACCGGCGTTGCCATTAGCGGCCAACGCATTAGGCCGCTCGAGCAACCCCACAGCGTTGAGTTCGCCATGTACGACGTGAGAGAAGATTTGGCGGAGGAATTTAGGTGCTCCAATCGCCTGGATTCCGCACAGATCTCCGCTATTGCCACACGATCAGAGGATTTTGGAAAGTACGTGGCCGCGATATTCCGAATCCATTCAACCGGCAACACCGTTGTGAGTCTTTGGCACAAGGATCAGGACTATTGGAAAATGATCTCCTATGAAATCGATCCTGAGATCGATAGGAGCTCGATACCCAAGGTAGATTCGGGGCCGCCGCCGGTTGCGCAGTTAGATTACGTTGATGGCGACAAGGAGATGATCAAGGCAGCCTCCGACTTCCTGAATCTCTGGCTGATCAAGAAAAATGTCAACGGAGCATTCGCCTACGTGGCTGCCGAATGCTTACCCTGCGCGAAGTTCTATCAAGCAGATAATCGATCGGCCGGTCTCCGTGGCGATCGACTACAAGAACTACTAAAAAAAGGGATGACAGAGGCTGCCGCGAGCGTGGGCAAGGTCCGCCGTCTCGACGAAGCAGTCGTTCCCCCGCAAGTTCATCATCAGGACCTGAAGCTCGTCAAACACTCCGATGAGAATGCCTTCGTAATAGCATCGATTCCTGAGCATTGGGGGGAGGCCGCCCAGTGCGACCGCCGGAACGCCGAGGGGGATGTTGAGTTCTCGCCGAAAGCGGCGGCAGGCTATGGGAAATACTACGCGAGCGGCTTTAGCCTAAACCAAGGAAAGACCAGCCCGGCGGTTTTGTGGATCGTCTGGCGCCGGGTTGATCGAGCGTGGAAGGCGGTATCGTACATCCTGGTTACTCCTTGAATCAGTTCTCGGCGCACTGATCCAGCAGTTGGCAAAAAGAAACGCCGGAGCTTTCGCCCCGGCGTTTAGTACTGAATAGTTTCCTAGAAGCTACTCGGCCAAGCTTTCCTCGCCGGTATCTTCCGACAATCCGCCTGAATACAATGCGCGAGTTTCCTCGTCGTAGCTCGCGTCAAGCGGCTCCTGCTCCTGAATTACCTCTTCCTCGACGATATCCTCACCGGCGATTCGTACCGCACGGTAGTAGTCGAGCCCCGTACCGGCGGGAATCAGCCGGCCCATAATCACGTTCTCCTTGAGACCGCGCAGATGATCCACCTTGCCGTTGATAGCGGCTTCGGTTAGAACACGCGTTGTCTCCTGGAAGCTGGCTGCCGAGATGAACGAGTCGGTAGACAGAGATGCCTTGGTGATGCCAAGCAGCACCGGCTTGCCCTGTGCCGGCCGGCCGCCGGTCTCCGATTGGAGAACACGGTCGTTCTCTTCGCGGAACTTGAACCGGTCGACCACTTCTTCCGGCAGGAATTCGGTATCGCCGATATCGTCGATCTTCACCCAGCGCATCATCTGGCGGACGATCACTTCGAGGTGCTTGTCGTTGATATTGACGCCCTGCAGCCGGTAAACTTCCTGAATTTCGTTCACCAGGTATCGCTGCAATTCGGTTTCGCCGAGAACGGCCAGAATGTCATGCGGATTCAGCGGCCCATCATTCAACCGTTCGCCCGCACGAACATGCTCGCCATCCTGTACGTTCAAGTGCTGACCACGCGGGATAGCGTACTCGCGCTCGGTACCGTCTTCGGATTTGATCTTCAGCTTACGGCTGGTCTTGCTGACTTCACCCATTTCGACCGTGCCGTCGATCTCGGCCATGACAGCCGTCTCGCGAGGCTTCCGCGCTTCGAACAATTCCACAACGCGAGGAAGACCACCGGTAATATCTTTGGTCTTCTTGGTTGCGCGTGGAATCTTCGCCAGCACGTCGCCGGCATGAACGTCCTCGTCGTTGCCGACCATCAAGTGCGCATTGGTCGGCATCAGGTACCGGCGCTCGTCAGCCTTCGATCCACTTTCGCCGCGGATGACGATCATCGGAACCTTCTTGTCGTCGGTCGAATCGATAACCACCCACTGCGACAAGCCGGTGATTTCGTCCACCTGTTCTTTCATCGTGACGCCATCGATCAGGTCGCGGAAGTGAACAGTACCCGAAACTTCAGTCAGGATCGAGAACGCGTACGGATCCCATTCGAGAAGCAGGTCGTTCTCGCGAACGGCTGACCCGTCATCAACCAGGATCTTGGTTCCGTAAACTACCGGATACCGTTCCTTTTCACGGCCTTTGCTGTCGACAATCGCAACGATACCGTTGCGGTTCATCGCAATCAGCTCACCCTTGGCATTGCGAACAGTCCGCACCTCTTCGAATTTAACGAATCCGTCGGACTTCGCTTCCTGCCGCGATTGCTCGGTCTGGCCGCTGGCGGTACCGCCGACGTGGAACGTACGCATCGTCAGCTGCGTACCGGGCTCGCCGATAGACTGCGCGGAAATGATGCCTACCGCTTCGCCGCGCTCCACCATCCGGCCCGTCGCCAGATTGCGGCCGTAGCAGAGCTGGCAGACCCCGCGCCGGGATTCACACGTCAGCACCGAGCGAATCTTTACACGTTCGATACCGGCCGCCTGAATCGCAGCCGCCTTACCTTCATCGATCAGCTCGTTGGCACTCACGATGATGTTGCTCTCGAAGTCGACCTGGTCCTCCAAGGCAACGCGGCCCACGATACGATCGCGAAGCGGCTCGATGACCTCCTGGCCTTCCATGATCTGCTCGACATCGATTCCGTTTTGCGTACCGCAATCGAGTTCGCTAACGATGACATCCTGTGCCACGTCGCAGAGCCGCCGGGTGAGGTATCCGGAGTCGGCGGTCTTCAACGCGGTGTCGGCCAATCCCTTACGGGCGCCGTGCGTCGAAATAAAGTACTGCAGCACGTTCAGGCCTTCGCGGAAGTTCGCCTTAATCGGCGTTTCAATGATCTCGCCGGACGGCTTCGCCATCAGACCGCGCATACCGGACAGCTGGCGGATCTGCTGTTTCGATCCGCGGGCGCCGGAGTCGGCCATGATGTAGATCGGATTCAAACGGCGGCCGGTGCGGTCGTCGTCTTCCATCACTTTGAACATCTCTTTGGCTACGTCGTCGGTTACGCGCTGCCAGATTTCGATGATCTTGTTGTAGCGTTCGCCGTGGGTGATCGCGCCGTCCTGATACTGCTGCTGGACTTCAATCACCTGTTTCTCGGCATCCCCGACCAGCTTCGGCTTGGATTGCGGCACCACCATGTCATCGATGCCGATAGAAAGACCGGAGCGCGTAGCGTAGTTGTAGCCGAGCGACTTGATCTCGTCGAGCATGACTACCGTGATTCGCAATCCGAACTTCAGGTAGCAATACTTCACCAACTCCGAAAGACCCTTCTTCTTCAACAATCCGTTGATGAACGGCATCTCGTCCGGAAGAACATCATTCAGAACGACACGTCCGACCGTTGTCTGAAGATCCAGTTTGTCGGCTTCGATTGGCTCGGCGTGTAACAGATTCTGGTCGTCGTAGGCTTTGGTGAGATCGAGAACCTTTCCCGAGTACCGCAGAGTGATCGGCGTCAGCGTTTCGACTTCGCCCATTTCGAGCGCGATCAAAACATCGTCGACCGAGGCAAACTTACGGCCTTCGCCGCGAGCACCAGGACGCGCCTTAGTCAGGTAGTACAGGCCAAGGACCATATCCTGCGTCGGAACAGCAATCGGATCGCCGTGCGCGGGCGACAGAATATTATTGGCCGACAGCATCAAGGTACCGGCCTCGATCTGTGCTTCCGGCGACAGAGGCACGTGGACAGCCATCTGGTCGCCGTCGAAATCGGCGTTAAACGCGGTGCAGGTGAGCGGGTGGAGCTTGATCGCTTTGCCCTCTACCAGAACAGGCTCAAACGCCTGGATACCGAGCCGGTGCAGCGTGGGAGCGCGATTCAGAAGAATCGGGTGATCCTTGATAACTTCCTCAAGGATGTCCCAAACCACCGGATCCTGCTGTTCTACCAGCTCTTTCGCCTGCTTGATCGTGGTGCAATGACCGCGCTGCTCCAGCCGGTGATAGATAAAGGGCTTGAACAGCTCGAGCGCCATCTTCTTGGGAAGACCACACTGGCGCAGCTTTAGTTCCGGGCCGACAACGATTACCGAGCGGCCAGAGTAGTCGACACGCTTTCCGAGCAGGTTCTGCCGGAAGCGGCCCTGCTTGCCCTTCAGCGTATCGGACAGCGACTTGAGCGGCCGATTATTGGCGCCGCGCAGCACACGGCCGCGGCGGCCGTTGTCGAACAGCGCATCGACAGCCTCTTGCAACATGCGCTTTTCATTGCGAACAATAACATCGGGGGCGTGAAGCTCGATCAGCTTCTTCAACCGGTTGTTGCGATTGATCACCCGGCGGTAAAGATCATTGAGATCGGAGGTGGCGAACCGGCCTCCATCGAGCGGCACCAGCGGACGAAGTTCCGGCGGAATCACCGGAAGAACATCAAGGATCATCCACTCGGGCTTGTTGCCGGACTTGCGGAAGCTCTCGGCGACGCGAAGCCGCTTGGCATACTTCAGCTTCTTCTGCTGAGAGGCTTCGGTTTTCATCCTCTCGCGAATTTCGATCGACAGAGATTCGGTATCGACCTTCTTGAGAAGCTCCTTGATCCCTTCGGCGCCCATCATGGCGACAAACTGGCCAGGATGATCGACATCGAGCTTACGTTTTTCCTCGTCTGAAATCACCTGCCCGGCTTGCAGCGTGCTGATTTCGCCAGGATCGACAATGACGAAAGCTTCAAAGTACAGGACTCGTTCCAGCTCACGCAGAGTAATGTCGAGCAGATAGCCGATTCGCGACGGGAGTCCCTTGAAGAACCACACATGCGAGCAGGGGCTGGCCAGCTCAATGTGCCCCAGGCGCTCGCGGCGAACCCGCGAAAGAGTTACTTCGACGCCGCATTTGTCGCAGATCACTCCGCGGTGCTTCATGCGTTTGTACTTGCCGCATAGGCATTCCCAGTCGGCGATCGGCCCGAAGATCCGGGCACAGAACAAACCATCTCGCTCGGGCTTAAAGGTGCGGTAATTGATGGTTTCCGGCTTGGTGACTTCGCCGTGAGACCAACTCCGGATCTTCTCCGGGGAGGCCAGCGAGATTCGGATGGAGTCAAAGTCCGCAATCAGGTTCGCGCGGTCATAGGGAGATGAACGATACATTTAAATACTCCTTTCCGGTTTCCTTTATTAGTCGGCTGCCACGGCCATATCGGGAACTTCGACGGCCATCTTCATCAGCTCAACGTCCAGGCAGAGCGACTGCAGCTCGCGGATCAGAACGTTGAAAGATTCCGGCACTCCCGGCTCAGTGGCAGCTTCGCCCTTAACGATAGCCTCGTAAATCTTGGCACGGCCATAGACATCGTCGGACTTCGCGGTGAGAAGTTCCTGCAAGACATAGGCGGCGCCATAAGCTTCAAGCGCCCACACTTCCATTTCGCCGAAGCGCTGGCCGCCGAACTGCGCCTTGCCGC
>CAYTVP010000226.1:0-7381 GCA_964441675.1 uncultured Solibacteraceae bacterium
AAATAGAACGCGGGGCGTTTTGAAGGGATACGACGGAAGTTGGGCCTCCACCTCCGGGTAGACATGACCCGTCACATAAAACAGGTCCGGCAGACCGTCGTTATCCAGATCGACAATTCCGGCGCCCCATCCGACAAACCGGGTTTCGACACCCAGACCGCTGCGAACGGTCAGATCTTCGAACATCCCGGACCCATCGTTGCGGTAAAGAATATTGGAATCATCGGCGAAGTGAGTTTTGAGGATGTCAAGGCTACCATCCAGGTCGAAGTCGCCGATGCCGAGGCCCATCCCGGCCTGCTCCATACCGTCTTCGTTGACCGCTATACCGTTCTCCAGGCCGATCTCTTCGAAGGTTCCGTCGTGCTTGTTTCGAAATAGAAAGCTGGGCGTTGAATCGCAGGCGACGTAGATGTCCGGCCATCCATCATTGTCGAAATCCGCCGCGACCGCGGTCATGCCGTAACTACCCTTTGCCTTGGCAATCCCCGATGCTTCGCTGACATCACGAAACGTGCCGTCGCCGTTGTTGCGATAGAGAGAATGCCGGCCGGTGGGTAACCCGCGCGGGCCGCAATTTACCGGGATTCCCTTCCAGTTGCAGAAGGAATTGTCACCCGGCTTGGGAACCTTAGCGGGATCGAAATCGACATAGTTGGACACGAACAGATCGAGGCTGCCATCCCGGTCGAAATCGATAAACGTGCAACCCGCGCCCCAGCGGCGGCGCTCGTCGAGGAGACCTGCTTCCTTGGTCACATCGGTGAAGGTAAACTGTCCTGACGAGTCGGGTCCGTTGTTCCGGTAAAGAACGTTCTGCCCCCAGTAGGTGACGAACAGGTCGTCGAAGCCATCGTTGTTGTAATCGCCTACGCAAACACCCGACGCCCAACCGGTGCGAATTAAACCTGCCTTCTCGGTGATGTCGGTGAACGTTCCGTCGCGGTTATTCTTGTATAAACGGTTGGTTGCGGTCGAGCCTTCCAGGGTTGTTCCGTTCAGCAGAAAAATGTCGAGCCAGCCGTCGTTGTCGAAGTCGAAAAAGGCTACACCACAGCCGATCGTTTCGAGCAGATACGATTTCGCCTCAGGCCGTCCATACGTATTTGGCTCCAACAGACCGGCTTGCTTGGCGACATCCACAAAGCGTGCGGGAAAAGGTAGCCCGGAGGGCTTACTTCGCGGAATCGGCCGCGCGGCCCGGTTGGCAACACCTTGCGCCTGCGTCACCTTCGCCGCGGCAAGGAGAGAGATCAGAGAGCGGCGCGTCAGATCAGCCACGCCCGCAACACATCCTTGATCGGAAACATATGAACCATACAATGCGATGGGGATTCACCACATAGGCATTCTAATCCGTGGCGTTTGGTGGATAAAAAAGTCTGAACAAAATGGCAGCCGCCGGAATGTTGCTATATGCGTCTGTTGATCCGGGCCAGTCCAATTGTTTTGACGGCTCTATTCGTTCCTTTCCTTGTAGAAGCGCAGCCGGCGGGTTCTCTACGCGTCGCTGTAAAAGATAGTTCCGGCGCGGGCATCGCGGCGTCCGGATCGGTGAAAAGTCTCGCCACCGGCATAACCGAGCGTTTCGTAACGGATACCGGCGGGATTACCGTGTTGAACGACCTTTCGGTTGGGCGGTACGAGGTCCATGCAATGAAGGAAGGTTTTGCTGCGCAATCCCGCGTGGTGAGCGTTGAACCGGGTACCCAGGCAGTCGTTGAGTTTACGCTACCGGTCGGCAGTCTGGCCTTTGCAGTCGACGTAGCGGGAACGACTCCCCTTACGGGCGCGGGACTAACGCTCGATGAGATTGCCGCGCCCGTGCAGACAGCCTCGTCCGAGAGCATTGAGCAATCCAACGCGATCGACCTCTCCGCTTTTCTCAATCGCCGTTTCGGCGGGGTTTTTCTGAATGAAATTCAGGGCAACCCTATGCAGCCCGATCTCAACTATCGCGGCTATTCAGCGTCGCCGCTGCTCGGAACTCCACAGGGGCTATCTGTCTACATGGACGGCGTTCGAATGAACCAGCCGTTCGGCGATGTGGTCAGTTGGGACCTGATTCCCCGCATCGTCATTTCCGAAGCAACCCTGATGCCGGGCTCCAATCCTTTGTTCGGCTTGAACACGCTGGGGGGTGCCGTAGCCCTGCAAACGAAGGACGGCCAAACTCATCCCGGGACGATGCTTCAGCTCAATGGTGGGAGCTTTGCGCGCAAGAATGCGGTGCTCGAGCATGGCGGATCGAACGATAAAGGTTTGAATTGGTACACTGCCGCGAATCTCTTCTTCGAGGACGGTTGGAGAAACGATTCACCGTCGAACGTCCGTCAGTTCTTCGGCCGCTTAGGGTGGCAGAAAGAGAAAACAGTCCTCGGATGGAGCGCCGGCTATATCAACAACGCACTGCTCGGCAATGGCCTGCAGGAGCGGCGCTTCCTGGACCGCGACTACGCGAGCGTTTACACCAAGCCGGACAAGACGGCAAATATAGCTCCGTCGTCGACGCTGACAGTCCGGCACGCCGCCACAAGCAATCTTTCCTTCTCCGGAAATGCTTACTACCGCTTCATCCAGACGAAAACCTTCAACGGCGACATCAACGAAGAGTCGCTCGATCAATCGTTATACCAGCCCAATGCGGAGGAGCAAGCGGCCCTCGCGGCAGCCGGATACACCGGATTCCCCGTCAGCGGCGAGAATGCCTCGAACACTCCCTTCCCATATTGGCGCTGTATCGCCCAGTCGCTGCTGAATGAGGAGCCGGCAGAAAAGTGTAATGGCCTTTTGAACCGTGGCCAAACGAAGCAACACAACTACGGAGGATCAGGGCAGGTCAACTGGTTCAGCCTCCCCGGCGGCCAGCGGAACCAGTTCACCGCCGGCTTCGCTTACGACCGGGGGAACCTTGCCTTCTCGCAGATGGCGCAACTGGGCTATTTGAACCCCGACCGGAGTGTCACCGGCGTCAATTCGTTCGCCGACGGCGTCCATGGCGGCGAAGAGGATGGCGAACCATACGACACGCGCGTGAATCTCACCGGTACTGTTCAGACTGTAAGCCTCTACGGTACAGACACGGTATCGGTGGCAGACCAGTGGACGCTGACATTTTCCGGCCGGTACAACCGCACGGTGATTGACAATCGCGACCGCATTAACCCTGGCGGCGGACCAACCTCCCTTGATGGGCACCATGTCTTTCAGCGGTTCAATCCTTCCGTGGGCGCCGTGTTCCGCCCGGGCGGCATTTTCAGCGCATACGCAAGCTATAGCGAAGGCAGCCGCGCTCCCACGTCGATTGAGCTGGGGTGCGCTAACCCCGAACAGCCGTGCAAGCTGCCAAACGCCATGGCTGGCGATCCGCCTCTGAACCAGGTTGTCACACGGACAGTGGAGGCCGGACTGCGCGGAAACCTCGAACGCCGGCTGAACTGGAGCGCGGGCTGGTTCTTTACCGACAACCGGAACGACATCTTGTTCGTGTCTTCCGAACAAACCGGATTCGGCTATTTCAGGAACTTCGGCAAAACCCGCCGCGAGGGCTTGCAAGTGGACCTCCGCAGCCGGCTGCGCCGGGTCACAATCGGCGGCAACTACACCTTCCTGAACGCGACGTTCCGCAGCAACGAAATGGTCAACGGCGAAAGTAACAGCACGAACGAGGAGGCGTTGGAAGGCGAACCGGGAATGGAAGGGGCTATTCAGATCCAGCCCGGGAACCAGATTCCATTGATTCCGCAGCATATGGTAAAGGCATACGCCGATGTTCAGCTAACGTCCCGCCTGGTGGTGGATGTTGACCTGTTCGGATTTTCGAGTGCGTATGCGCGAGGAAACGAGAACAACCTCCACCAACCAGACGGAGTTTATTACCTGGACTCGGGCAAGTCTCCCGGTTATGCCGTAGTGAATCTGGGAGCGCGCTATCAACTTTTCCGCCAGGTGGAGTTGTTCGCGCAGATCAATAATCTCTTCAACCGGCGCTATTACTCCGCTGGCCAGCTTGGACCCACGGGCTTCACAGACAATGGCTCCTTCATAGCCCGTCCTTTCCCTCCGGTCGACGGCGAGTATCCTACCCGGCACGCAACTTTCTTCGCGCCGGGAGCGCCGCGGGGGATCTGGGGCGGGATGCGCCTACGTTTCTGAGTACCTTGTTCGCGCGGAACTACTAATATGAAAGTATTCTCGATAACGTCAGCTCCCTTTCGGCCGCGGGTATTCTGCGGAACACCAGCTCTTCGGCGACATTGGTCGATGAGGTCACGGCCTTATTTCACGATTTACATCGGCCTCTTCTGCGCTACACGATCACTCTCGGCTTATCTGCGCATGACGGAGAGGATGTTGTGCAGGAGGCATTCCTAGCGTTGTTCCGGCACCTGCAGCAAGGCCGATCACGGAGTAATCTTCGCGGCTGGACATTCCGCGTGGTACACAATTTAGCCCTGAAGAGGAGGGCCGCCAGCAAGCAGGGTAGCCACACTACTTCTCTCAGCCATCTCATGGAAAGTCTGGCGGCCGATCCGTCGCCGGATCCGGAACAACAAGTCTCCCTGGACCGCCAAAGGTCGAAGATCAAAACCGTTCTTGCAGCATTGAGTGAAAAAGACCGCTGCTGTTTGACTCTTCGGGCCGAAGGACTTCGATACCGCGAGATTGCGGGCATCCTCGACATCTCGCTCGGCTCCGTCGCGTTGTCCCTAAGCCGCTCGATCGATCGATTGGGGCGCGCGGTCGGTAGTTAGAACCGGCGATGAAGCCATCTCACATATCCGATGAAGATCTGGTCCGGGCGCTGGATCAGGAGCTATCGGACGAGCACAGCCTAAAGATCGACCGACATCTCAACCAGTGCGAGCTATGCAGAAACCGGTATCGCCATTTTGAGCAATCCAAAGCGCAGTTCACGCAGTATTACGGCGAGTCTACCCGCGTACCGGAAGCCGCCACAGACAGCGCGGCGGCAAGCCTGCGCACAAAGCTGATTGCGGCGGCGGAGCCTGGCCGCGCACGCCTTTTCGGACCACTGGCGCTGGTTGCTGCATGCAGCGCCATGATCCTGGCGGGGGCAATCTATCTCGGCGGTCCCTGGAGATTTCTCGTCTCCGGCCCGGACCGGCCGCTGCCGGACGCGCGCCTTACCCCGGGAGCTACCCGTCCTGTCGTAGCAAGCGAGCTGTGTGCATTGCCATCGGACGACGACGCGCGGATAGTGCCCGCGCAACTCGCCCAGCAGGTGTTTCGGAATTACGGGATCCGACAGCCCCGCCCACGTGCTTACGAAGTCGATTTTCTGATCACTCCATCCCTTGGTGGCGCGGAAGATCCCAGGAATCTCTGGCCGCAGCCGTATGGTGGCAGTATGTGGACAGCACGCGAAAAGGACGCTCTTGAAGACAGGTTACGAACACTGGTATGTGCCGGCGAAATCGATCTCGCGACGGCTCAACAGGAGATCGCTTCGAACTGGATCCTGGCGTATCAGAAGTATTTCAGTACTCGCACGCCACTCCCGGCGCACGCTGCCTTTCTGAAGGACAAACCCTGGGAGTAACCTCTGCGGGAACCTAGCGGAACGTGAACGCCAGCGTCGCGCTTGCGTTCGGACCAAGCGTCACCTTTTGCGTTGTCTCTCCTGCTTTTTCGTGCCAGGCGGCGACGGTGTACTCGCCAGGAGGCACGCCATCCCATTCGAATGTTCCGGTTTCATCGGTGACTGCAAAAAAAGGATGCTCCACGACGCCGATGTAAGAGCGCATCCAGGCGTGAATGTTGCACTTTACCGGGATGACCACTTCGGGATAGGCAAAGCGGCGCTCCAGGTCCGGCGCCTCCGGAGCCTGCTGCTGATTCCACTCCCGATTGTTCTTCGGCTGCGGATGTATGCTGTGCGAAACAGGATCACTATTCTTTACCGTTAGCGTTTGCCCGCTGCGGAGCCCAACAACGCGCGGAACGAACTGGCATCCGCGCTGATCGATTACGACAGCCATTTTTGACGCTTCGAAGTTCATTCCCTCGAGGCCCTCTTTGATGTACACGAAAGCGTTGACCAGCGCGTTGTCTTTCGCTGTAATCAGCGATGCGTCAAACACCGGCGCTTTGTGCATCTTTTCGCACGCTTCCTCCGAATCCATCGAGATCCGCTTCCGTGCAGGCTTCTTGCCGAGAAAGCGCACGGTACCTCGAACCTGGACAGCCGTCGCAGGATCGACTTTTACAATCTGCTTCGCGCTGGACTCCTGTTCTTTTTTCGCTAACGACGGCGCAGTATCGCGCCCGCAGGCGGCCAGGAGTACGATGAGGACCGGACAAAGATGCTTCATTCCGCGGTCTCCGTCCTCTCCGCAGGCCGCCCTGTCAGCGATTCAAGAAACACAACTAAACCTTCGCGGTCCTGCCGCGTCAGATGCGGCAGCGGCTTCAATAGCGGGTCCAAGTGCGGGTTCATATTTCCCCCGGAAACATAGAAGTCGACAACGTCTTTGAGCGTACGAAGGCTGCCGTCGTGCATATATGGTGCGGTTTGGGCAATATTCCTGAGTGTTGGTGTACGAAAGGCGTTTCGGTCACGGTCGCGTCCGGTAACTTCATAGCGCCCTGGATCGGTAAGCTCACCCTGCGCATTCATTCCCGCCCCCAGGTTGTGAAACTGCTGATCAGTAAATAATGCATACTTTTCCTGGATGGTGTGACACACGGCGCAGTTGCCCTTTTGGGGATTGCGAAAAACTTCCAATCCGTGCCGGGCTGCCACTGACAAAGCATGCTTCTCACCACCATAAAAATAGCGGTCAAAGGGAGAATTGCCAGTCAAAAGAGTGCGCTCGTAGGCAGCAAGGGCTTTCGTAATCCGGTCCATCGTCACCGGCCCCGGACCGAAGGCTTTGTCGAGCAGTTCGCGAATCTCAGCATCGGCCGCAACGCGTTTCTCGACACCCGCCGGGCTATGGCCCATTTCAATCGCGCTAAACATCGGCCCGGAAGCCTGTGCTTCGAGACTTTCCGCGCGGCCATCCCAAAACAATGTGGTGTTATAGGCCGTATTCCAGAGAGTCTGAGCGTTGCGATTGCCCTTCCCGGAGTTGATACCGTGAGATACGGCGCGGCCATCGGAGAAACCAAGCTTCGGGCTGTGACAACTGGAACAGGAGAGCGATTCATCCACCGACAGGATTGGGCTGAAGAAAAGCTTCTCGCCCGCGGCGATCGTGTCGGCAGTGGGTGGATTATCGGTAGGAATTGGGACCGGAGGAAGCCCCAAAGGTGCGGTAAGCGGAAAGGGTTCGCCCTTGGGAACCGCCGCGGCGTTCGACGCCACCTTGTCGATCTCCGTCTCGGGAGAGCTTCCGCAGGAAAGGAGATATACGGC
>CAYTVP010000227.1:0-5963 GCA_964441675.1 uncultured Solibacteraceae bacterium
GGGCCCCGTTCCCGTATCATCGGCTTTCTTCCCACCGGCTGGTATCCAACCGATATCGCGGTTTTGCCTGACGGACAAATCTTCGTCACCAACGGAAAAGGCGGTGGCAGTTCACCTTCGGGAGGATCACCGGACCCCGGCACCCGAACCGCGCAGGGCGCCAACCAACGATCGGGCACCGCCTCCATCATCAATCCAACAGAATTGTTGACCGACGTCGTGAAAGAGAACTTACCGTTCTCTCACGTCGAATACGGCGTTACACAGAAACCTCCCATCGAACACGTGGTCCTTATCGTCAAAGAAGGCCGGACGTTCGATCAGATATTCGGCGATGCCTCGGAGAAAGGCCGGCGGGAACTGGCGTTCTTCGATCAAGATTCCACACCCAACCATCGGAAGCTGGCGCGCACCTTCACTCTGCTCAACAACTTCTATTCATTGGGGAGTTCGTCAGCGGAAGGAGAGCATTGGGTAAGTGCGGCTATCGCGCCGGACTACGTCGTCAAGCTCGCGCCGGCCGCCGGCGCGGGGCGTCTGTCAAATCCCAAAAATTTCGAAGGAGATCCGGCCGCATTTCCGCCAGCCGGTTACTTGTGGACCGCTGCGTTATCCCGAGGCTTGTCCGTCCGCAACTACGGGTGGTGGGTCGAGAACAAACCGAAGACGCCTACCGGCAGTATTCAGGTCGAACGCGTCCGTGATCCGTCGCTACAGCCGGTAACGAATATGCAGTATCGCGGCATCGACCTCGACTATCCGGATGTAGACCGCGCCCGAATCTTCGCTGAGGACATCGCGCAGTTCGATCGAGCGGAGAAGATGCCGTCGTTGTTGATGGTACGTCTTGCCAACGATCGAACCTCCGGCTCGACATCTGGAAGACCAACGCCGCGAGCCGCAATGGCCGACAACGATCTGGCTCTCGGCATCATGATCGAGGCAATCTCCCGGTCGAAATTCTGGCGATCCACTGCAGTTTTTGTGATCGAAGGGAGTACGAACGGGCCTGACCATATCGATTCACACCGTGCACCGGCGCTTGTGATTTCACCCTTTTCTCATGGCGGCGAAATTTCAAAGTTCTATAACACCGCTTCTGTACTTCGAACCATCGAAGGAATTCTGGGGCTGAATCCAATGACACAATTCGACGGAGGCGCACCAAGCATGATGGGCCTGCTCAGCAGAAATCCCCCGGACACAAGTGCATATTCGCCACTAGTGCCAAAACAATCGCCGGAGGAGCGGAATCCTCCGTCTCCCCCGGCGCGTTCAATCGGTGATTAATCTATGGGCTTACGACTATTTTTTGGCGGGCGAGATCTTTGTCAGCGCGGAGATAAACCCTTGAGCACTGCCGGCCGGTAGCGCACTGGTAAGAATTTCCTTCGACGTTAGTTCCTTTCCGTACAGTGCTTTATTCGCCTCTTTGTCTTCGCGAAGCGTTGCGCCCTGAAGCGAAACACCACCGAAGATCCCGCGCGACCGGGACCATGACAACATTTCAGCTTTCATTTGTGCATCGGTCATCGCTGAAGAATCGCGCCCTACAGGACCTGCCGCCGCGCTTGCCTCGCCGCCAACGGTAAACTTGTCCTGCGTTAGTTTCTCTGCGCCCTTTTCACTTTTCACGATCATGATGACGTCTGTCTCCGCCCCGCCGATCTGAAACCCAACACTACCACCCTCGACACGTACAGCGGCCGGCGTCCGCCAACCTTTCCCGCCCGCACCGCGACAGGTCATAAATCCACGGCCGTACTTGGCGGCGACGATGAAACCGCCTTTCTTCATGCCCGGAATTACGATGACGCAGCTCGAACTATCGACCAAATCCCGTGGAATTCCCTTGTCCTCCGTCGACATCATTTCAGTCAGTGTCGTAGTGGCGTCGTTGAGCCTTTTGGTTTCTTCATCGCGGTCCGCAGCCAACGAGACTGCGCCAACACAAACCAGAAAGACGAGCAGTTTGGATCCTCGCTTCATGAACACGAACCTCCTTCACCTTCCTGAAGTTTACGACGCTTTCGCTGGAACGCGGCTGTATTTTGATAGCGCGTGGACGAATTCCTTTGCCATCGCAGGAGTCGTCAACTTCGAAGTAAGCACGTCCTTAGTGCTCAACTCCTTACCATAAAGATCGCGGTTGGCTTCCTTATCCTCGCGCAGAGTCGCCCCTTCGAGCGATATGCCGCCAAATACTCCACGAGACCGTGACCAGGAAAGCATCTCCGCGCGCATCTGCGCATCAGTCATCGCAGTGCTGTTGCGGCCCACGGGTCCGCCCGCCACAGCCGCTTCGCCACCCAAGGTAAAGCGCGATTCCGACAACTTCTCGGCGCCCTTCGGACTCTTGACGATCATAATTACGTCCGTTTCCGAGCCACCGATTTGAAAGCCGAAGCTGCCGCCTTCCACCCGCACGGCGGCGGGCGTTTTCCAACCGGTACGGCTCTCGTTACGGCAGCTAAAAAAGCCTCTCCCGTACTTTCCGCCAACGATGAAGGCGCCCTTCTTCAGTCCGGGAACCACGACCACGCAGTGGGCATTCTCAATCAATTCCTGCGGGATTCCTTTATCGCCAGCTCCCATCATTTCATTCAATACGACTGTGGCTTCCCTAAGTCTCTTCGCCGTTTCTTCACCTCCGGCAAACATGACTGCACTCAGCAGCATAACCGGAATTATTTTCCGCATTAGAATCCCTCCAACTAGAATGAAGCACGCAGATGGCCTATTTCTGTAAGACATTAGACGCGATGTCTTTCGCGATCCGGATACAATCCGGGATTCCGACACCATCGTAAGCATTGCCGGCCAGATAGAGACCGGCGCGTGAGTTTACTCGCGTCCGGATCTGCTCCACCTTGGCGCCGTGGCCGAGAGCGTATTGCGGCATGGAACGCGGCCACCGGGAAATGGACATACCGCGAGGCCGTTGCTCGACACCCATGCAGTGGCCGAGATCGTCTTGAACGGCACTTGTAATCTCTTCATCGGAAGCGTCCGAGGCCCAACCGTCGCCGCTGAGGAAAGAGCGCAATATGACGCGATCGCGCGGCGCGCGATGTTCGAACTTCCGGTCAACCCATGTGCAGGCAACAATACTCCTGCGTTCAATCGCGGGAACCAGAAATCCAAATCCGTCGCGGGGGTGCGGGAACGTTCCGGCATCGTAGGTGAACCCGACAGTGACGGCGGATGAGTGTTCAATCGATTCAAGCTGTGCCGAGAGCTCCGGGTCAATGTCCGCGATCAGGGGTGCCGCCTGCCAGGATCGGACCGCCAGGATAACAGCGTCGGCCGAAAGCCAGCGGCCGGATACCGAAACCCGCCAGCCGTCAGCCACCTTCTCCGCTTCGCCCTGCACGCGATCGATGTGATGAAGCCGCCCCAAGAGTGCATCGATCAACTGTTGCATGCCGTGGCGCAGCGAAAGAAATAATGGCTCGTTGGATTGCTTGCGCTCCTCGATGATCCCGCGCGTGACGCTCCCGTATTTCATTTCCAAATCGACAAAACGCGGAAGGACGGCGTTCACGCTGAGTTTCCCGGCACTACCGCCATAGACGCCAGTCAGCAGCGGCTCGGCCAGATAATCGACAAACTCCTGGCCGTAGTGATCCCGGACGAAGTCGGCGACGGATCGCTCCGGAAGCGGTTCCGTAGGCTTCGAGCGCAGCGCTTCCCGCGCCGCTTCCAGGCGTCCCCGTGGGGAAATCAAGGAGCTGGCTGATAAGGCTGCCATATCCGTCGGCACCATCATCACCATGCCCGCGGGCATGGGAATCAAGCGTCCGCCGCGCCAGATATAAGTGCGGCGCTGAGAATCGTTCGACGGAATGACTTCGCCTTCGATGCCCAGCTCGCGAATCAGTTCGAGAGCAGCCGGCTTGGCAGCAAGGAAGCTGTCCGGCCCTGCTTCGATCGCACAATCATCGATGCGATCGGTACGTAGAAGGCCACCCAAACGGGCATCGCGCTCGACCAGCGTAACCCGGCACCCGGCACGATCGAGGAAATAAGCTGCGCTCAGTCCGGAAATGCCACCGCCGACGACGATGACATGGGCCACGGGCTTTAGCCCTTGAACTCGCGCACAATCTGTACGGTTGCCTTTACCGCATCCACCGGAGTTTCCGGAAGAATTCCGTGGCCGAGATTGAAGATGTGGCCAGGCCGCGTGCCGGTTCGCCGTAGCAGTTCGTGTATTTTTGACTTCAACTCAGGCAGCGGCGCAAACAGCGCGGCGGGGTCAAGATTGCCCTGTACGGCGGAACGATAGCTGATATCGAGCCACGCCTGGTCGATATTCATACGCCAATCCACGCCCATTACGTCGCCTCCGGCGGCGTGCAGCTCGCGAAAGAAGCCGGCAACACCAGTCCCGAAATGAATTACCGGCACCCCGGAAGTGCGGATCCGCTCGATAAGAGCGCGGGAGTAGGGCGCGACATACCGGACATAATCGTCCGAGCCGAGGCACCCTACCCAACTGTCGAAGACTTGGATCGCACGGGCTCCCGCGGCTACTTGCAGAATCGCGAAGGTTCCCAGAACATCGACCAGCTTGCCCATCAGGCGCCGCCACAGCGTCTCGTTGCGGTACATCATCTGCTTCGTCCGCAGGAATGTTCGGGACGGCCCGCCTTCAATCATGTAGCTGGCCAGGGTAAACGGAGCCCCGACAAATCCAATAACGGGAACCCGCCCGGCGAGCGCACGCGTCACCATTTGGATCGCCTCGCCGACGTAGCCAAGATCATCGGTATTTGAGATCGAGAGCGTATCGACATCAGTGGGCGTCTCGATCGGGTTGTCGATTTGAGGACCCTCGCCTGCAACGTAGCGGAGCTTCAGTCCCATCGGCTCTACGGGCAACAAGAGGTCGGCGAAAATGATGGCTGCATCGACGTCGAGCAACTCGACCGGTTGTAATGTGACCTGCGCGGCCAAGTCGGGCCGTTTGCAGATTTCGAGCAAGCTATGCTTGGCGCGAATGTCGCGGTACTGCTTCATATAGCGGCCAGCCTGCCGCATGAACCATACCGGCCGCACGTCGGTAGGACGGCGCCGACAGGCGTCGAGAAATCGGCTGTTCATTGGAGCCACGCGCATGAATGATCCAGTCTGTCTTCGCAAATATAGGCGCGAAGTCCTTTCGGCTTATGTTGGGCGGCCCACCGCGCCCCTTGAATGAAAATCGGCTTTGTCCAGGCTTCGCTATCGAGCGCCCGAGGCGCAATCGTAGACACCTGCAGCCGACCCTTCGCCGGATATCCGGTTCGAGGGTCCATAATATGGGCGTAAATACGGCCTTCCGCCTCGAAAAACTTCTCCTGGGACCCCGAGGTGGACAGAGACTCGTCCTTGAGGAATACGACTTCCGCCGTTTTCGATTCGTTCCGCGGGTCGCGGATGGTCACCCGCCAGCCCTTCGGTTCGCTCGGAGGATGTCCGATCCCGTAAAGACTGCTACCGGCGGCTGACAGGAATGCGGAGCGCACGCCCTGCTTGCGGAGAATTTCCGCCATGCGGTCAATCGCGTATCCCTTGCCAATACCGCCTGGATCCAGCTCGACTCCCTGCTTGCTGAACTCGACAGTCTGGTCCGCGGCGTTGAGGATGACGTTGCGATAACCAATCCGGTTCAGCGCCGCGCGAATATCTCCCGCATGCGGCAATCTTCCAGATCCTTTAAAGAAACCCCACACCTTCATCAACGGCCCGACGGTAATGTCAAACGTCCCTTCACTGGCTTTGCTGTAGTCTAAACACGCCCCGAGCAGCAGGAACAGTTCAGAAGAAACCCGAACCGGCCGGCTGGCCGCTTCGCGATTCACCTGGCTCCATTCGCTCGAAGGTTTATAGTTGGAGAGCAACTGATCCAGCCGTGCCGCCTCTTCGAGTGCCAGTGCAACGGCTCCTTCGAGGCGGGTTGGCTCTTCCCCATAAGCGAT
>CAYTVP010000227.1:5973-7333 GCA_964441675.1 uncultured Solibacteraceae bacterium
TCAAAACGAATGGGTTCCGCCGCCTGCCCGGTTTGCCAGACTATTCCCAAAGCTAGCACAAACCGTTGAAGATAGTGGGATTTTTTCATTCCCGGGGTCTGCCCCGGCGCATTCGTTTCAGAAGACCTATCGCCCGGCCGGGAGCCACCGCCGGAGCGGCTTCCTCGAACCGCAGATCCGGCACTCGAAACACGTCGAGTGTAGCAGCTAACTCCTTGCGTAGAAATCCTTTAGCGTGCTCTAAGGCGGCGAGCGTTTCCTCACGCGCCGCGACGATTCGCACGACAGCTTTTCGCTTGTCGGGGGATAGCTCGATGGCTGCGATTTCGACGTTCTGAATTCTAGGGTCTGCCAGCTGGAAGTTGATCAGCTCGTACAGTTCTTCACGGATCGCTTCGGCTAGACGCCCGGCGCGATGGGGGTCCATAACTCCATGGTCGCAAAGGCGCCTGATTTGGGAAAGAGGAAGATTGAGACCCGGTTCATCCGAATCGATCAGAGCCACTCGATCGAAGCGCCGGCAAGGAATGGTCCCAGGAAATTGGCCGCCACTTCCTCGGCCTTGTTCAGCAATCCTTCGGCGTAGACCCGATCGCTCGCTACCGTTGCGACGGCGATGACGCCGCGCTTCCAGACATCCTGATCGCTTATCTCCGCTACCGAAACGTTAAACCGCGAGCGGAGGCGATCCTTCAGACCCTTGACGTAATGCCGTTTGTCCTTGAGGGATTGCGCTTCGGTAAGGTGTAACTCAAGGATGAGAACGCCAACTACCGGCGCGCCCATAATCGGCCGCTAGAACGCCTCGTGAGCGACCCGTTCTTTGGTGAACGCTTCGATGACATCGCCCTGACGAATGTCCTGGAAGTTCACCAGCGAAATACCGCACTCAAATCCCTGCCGCACCTCGGCAACGTCATTTTTGAAGCGCTTCAGCGCATCGATCCTGCCGGTATGAACGACGATATTGTCACGCAGCAAACGAACCTCGCTCGTCCGGGTGACAAGTCCCTCCGTGACATAACAGCCCGCAACCGTACCGACCTTGGTAATGCGGAACACTTCGCGGACTTCCACACGCCCCTGTATTGCTTCCTTAAAGACGGGGTCGAGCAGGCCCATCATGGCCTTCTTCATCTCGTCGACAAGCTCGTAGATGATCGTATGAAGGCGGATTTCGATGTTTTCGCGCTCCGCCAGATCCGCTGCTTTCTTCTCCGGCCTAACGTTGAATCCGATGATGATGGCATCGGTGGCAGTGGTGGCCAGAAGCACGTCGGATTCAGTGACGGCGCCCACGCCCGTACGCATGACATGGATCTTCACTTTGTCGTTCGAAAGCTTTTCGAGCGTGTCACCC
>CAYTVP010000228.1:0-7260 GCA_964441675.1 uncultured Solibacteraceae bacterium
CAACCATCGGTTCTGGCGAAGCTGCAAGGCAGGACTCAAGCCGAACGTCTGATGTCCCATAGGCGCCTTCGGGTTGTTCATATCGTTATTAACGAAAGCAAGCAGGGTTGGAAGCAGGCCTGCAAGTGAGGGCTAAGAAACGTCCAGGTCGAACTTCCGATCAATAGGTCGAGATTCACTTGTTTGAAGCGCTTTCGAGGCGGAACGCTTTGTTGATACTGTCGCCCACCGCTGTGTAGTCTGACGCGACCCGGCTGCCAAGATTCCCGACAATCGCGAGGCCGGTATTCAAAGCAGCTCCGATCCGCACGGGGTCATCGAGGCCAAACTGCTGCTGGAAAAGGGCTATGATCCCGAACAGCCGGGATGCGCTAAGCAGAGCGGGCACAAAATCTTCGGGACGAGGCGGCTTGCATCCGTGATCTCACACTCCCATCACGGCATCACCGATATATGTGTTCTGAGTACCGCGCCCGATACTGCAGACACTGCCGAGTTAGATGGGAATCGACCGTGTGCCGCACGGGCTCTCCATTTCCAGCCGCACGACCAGGTCTGCCATCCCCCGATCTTAGAGCAGGAAGACTTGCTTCTCCGTAACGCGCATACTCGTGAAGAAAATGGCTGCCGCTTTTATCACTTCCCTAGCTCTGCTCCGTCGGAACGCCAGTTCAGTTTGTCGTTTGCCTCGCGCAAACGCCGGACCAACAAATGGACGATCGCCCACATGATTTCGGGATTCGCCGCAATCACTTCGTTGAAGTCCTCACGCCAGATGCGCAACAATGCTGCATCTTCTTCGACGGTCACATCGGCAGACCGGGGAGAATGATCAAGCAAAGCCATTTCTCCGACACAATCGCCTTTCATCAATAACGCCAGATTCTGGCCCGCTTTGTGAACGCGCAGGGTGCCATCAGCCACGATGAAAAGAGAGTCCCCGAATTCTCCCGCACGCATGACGGGCTCACCTGCCGGCAGTCGCATCTCCTGAGCAATTTGGGCGATTTTTGCCAGCTTTTCCACTGGAATATTGCTAAATAAGCTGACTGACTTCAGCACAATGGTCTTCTCTAACGTGGAATACATTTCCGGTACCTTCTTCTCGACAACTGCCCGGATTTCTCGGGTGAGTGCAGAGTCTTGAACCTCTTCCCAGTTCACATTGGCCAAAAGTCCCGATCCCACGCGCCAAAGATGGTCCACCGTGATCGCCGATTCCCACTCGCGTGGCGAGTAGATGGCTCTCTGAAGTTCCGGCTCCAGTTCTGCGGGCAGGTCGGCGTAAAGACGCGCGCCAGCAAGGTCACGCTCTTCTATCGGCAGAGGCTCAATGAGAGGAGTGATAGACAGACGCTTTTCCAGGGCAAGTACATTATCGAGCAATTCCAGGAGCAGCGGAATCCTCCCGGGGTCGCCTTCGCCTGCAATGGCCGCTGCATCGGCCAAGGAGTGGTGGCGTGACGAGATCATTTCTAAGCCGAGGACGATGGGGATGATTTGACGGATCCGGTCGGCGAGATCGGCATGCAACAGTGTCTCCGCAGTACCGACTGCGAGCAGCTTCAGCATGCGGTTGCAATGGTAGGCATTGCGGAGCATGGCGGAAGTGAGTTGTGGAACTCGATCCAGGACCGGCGTCAAGGCCGGCTTGTCGCGAACAAGGACAAGAAGAGAACGAACCGCTTCGGCGGAAGCATTCAGATCCTCAGGAGTTATGCAATCCAGCAGAAGCGGAACGGACAACTCGGCCGGAAAGCTTGCCAGTGCTCGAAGAATTTCCACCTTTCTTCGAGAAGCGGCTTCAGTCCTGAGGTTTCGCTCCAAATGCGGCATCGTCCTTTGCACGGGGATCGCCTTCAACGCCTTATGGGCGACGGATGCGGTGCGGGGATCGGCGAGGCAGGCCAGAACTTCGTCGACAGACGTACCGTCCTGACGTTCCGCAACAGCCTGCAGGGCGGCTTCCCGCACGGCTCGCGAAGGATCGCGCAAGTATTTGTGGAGGAGAGTCTCGGGCACGAGCTTGGTATTGCTCCTAAGATGTCGAAGAGCAGCGGTGCGGCCGCCCGGATCCGCATCCTCGAGCAATCGGGACAGCGCAGCTTCTGCTAGCTCACGGTCTTCTAACTGGCCCTCCAGGAGAACTGCGGCGGCCGCCGCCTGGACCTCAGTGGCTCCCGCATGAACCAAACTACGAAGGGTTGCGTTCGCCTTCACCAGCTTCCGCGCGGCAACAACCTGGATTGCCGCCAGCGCGACAGGACCACCTGCCAGCAGAGAACCCACGACACAATCGTCGTCCAGAACGTCCGGCTCCGCTGTGGCCAATTGAAGGATCCTTTCCTGAATTACTGGAGAGCCGCGGTCGAACGCACGTTGCAAGTCCGATAGCCAGGGAGCAAGAGCTAAACCCTCGATCAATTCCAAGGCCGATACCTGCTGAGCCTCTTCGCCCTCGGCAAACACCTTTTCGATGACGCCGATAAAAGCTGGATCCTGCGCGTTCAGAACAAGATCGTCACTACTCACCTGGCCTTTCTCAAGGGCTGAAGCCAACGCTTTCACGTACAGAGATCTCAGCCGGAATGCCGTCAGCATCCACACGGTAAGGGCAACAATGGAGAGCAGACTGAGATAGCGTACGCCGAGATAACTAACCAGAAAGAAAATACATAGCCCAACGGAAGATTCCGTGGCGTACTTGATTGTGCCGCTAACGACGGGCCGCAAGGATTTTCGCCTGAAGGAAGGCACGGGAAGCCACAGCAATTCCCAAGCGGAGTTGTTGACGGTGAACTTGAGAGTCTGGTCGGAGAGCTTTCCGATTGTCGCGCTCGCCAAGCTCGGATAGATCAGGACGGACAAGGCTCCTACATTGAGAAACACGGGAAGCGCCAGCATTGCGGCAAGAAGGCCGAATCGCGACAGCAGGGCTGACGTCAGAAAGAATTGTATTAACAGGTTTACGGCTCCAGTAGCGGCGTAGAAATTGCCGAAGAAACTAGCAAGGCTCACCTCGTTCGGAATGGTCTCCGCGGCAAACATTTTGAACTGGTAATCGACCACCTGGCTTGTCATCGCGCAAAGCGCGACAACGAGAGCAATTGAGCCTACATAGCTGTCGAATCGCCACTTGGTCGTCCGTCGAATCGGGCGAGTCGGTGTAGGATGTGGAACGACGGCGAGGCGAGAAGAGTAACCCCCTAGAGCCCACTGCGCGGCTACTCCGATCGCGATGAGCCACAATAGCGACTCAGAACCGTTTGCCATTACCAGCGGCTTGATGGTTACTCCGACGACGATCGCAGCCAGCGCGCCTCCCCCACCGATGAGCCCATACAATCGCTTCGCCTGACGCGGATCGAAGATCTCTGACGCAGTCAGCCAGAACGAAAGAGACAGGATGGCAACAATAATCTCCACCCAGACATAGAGAAACGGAATGGAGAACCCGTCGAGGTGGAACTTCACAGCTAGTAATCCAGTCAAAGACAAGATATTCAGCCCGTTGAATAGGACGCGCGGGGGAAGCCGGCGCTCATAATGCGAATAAACCACCCCTGCCACGGCTACTGCTACGGCACAGACCGCGAACATAAGCGGGAGAAACGAGCGGTCATACCGGCTGAGAAAATAGGTGTCCCGTGCGGCTTTCCCGGCGATCGCTACGGCAACAACAAAGAAGTACTGCAGAAACAGCACCAGAGTCCGGATCCGTTCGTCCGGCCTTACGTTGATCACTCGCTTCAGGCTGATCAAAGCACGTGTTCCCGCTCGCACTGGCCGATTTTGAGTTGAGAACGACCCAGTTGGTGCGGTTCATCCCGAATTTCGTCCTGATAGGACACCTTTAGGTGGAAGGCAAAAACTCCCACGCCGGGGGGAAGTTTCGCGACACCACAGCCCAGCATGCTTGGGGCCAGGTGAAACGATTCCTCTGCGATTGCCGTCATCCGATTGGGAAACGACGCTTCAAGAAATACCGCGTGCAAGGCTGGCGATTGGTAGCCGATCTCCCAGAGTCGCATTGTCCGGCCGGAGTCCGCAGCGAAAATTGCAGAGCCCTGATCGTCGTTAATGATATAAGGCACAATAATCGATGAATAAAATGAGAACTGTGGTAGGTACAAAATGGGTTCGTATGAATTGCGAACGCAGCCGTGCATTCAAGGTCGTACTTGCGTTTAGTGTCGGACTGCTTGCAAATGCACAGTTACAAGCTCCGCGCACTATTATTCTAGTTGGGCCCCCAGGCAGCGGCAAGACAGTGCAAGCTGACGCTCTCCGAAAGAGGTACAAAGTTCCCGCTATTTCCGTGTCCCAACTGCTTCTTCAGGAAATCAATCGCAAGTCCCCGATGGGCCAGGCGCTCGCCTCATCACTCGAATCGGGTGAGCTTCTTGGAGATGGCCCGACCAACGACCTCATGAAGACTCGCCTGCTGCGGCCTGACACCGGCAACGGTTTCATCCTCGATGGGTACCCCTCGACAGACGGTCAGGCCAGAGTTCTTGATCATTGGCTTTCCGAGAATAAGCTTCCAAAGCCAATAGTCGTTATTCTGGACGTCCCGGAAGGTGTGTCCCGCGATCGGTTGATGCGGAGGCGGCGGCCCGGCGACGACTTGAACAACGTTGAGCGGCGACTGAGGAATTACCACGAGATCGGACGCCTCGTGGAAAAGTGGTACGGTACGGAGCGCGTTGTCCGTGTCGATGGCATGGGCGCACCAGCAGACGTGACACTACGGATAGCGAACGGCATCGATGCCCTTCCATCGAACAAGAGTCTCAAAACGCGCTCCGTTGAGGATGAAAGTCCGAAGCAACGAGAGCCGGAATAAGTCAACGACGACGGTGGACCGGGATATATAGTCCCAACTCTTGATCGCCGGTGTTTTCTATACCGGCGTAGTTGGACGGAGATTGGGATCACCGGGAGGGTGTCACTCGGCCCTGAGAGCGAGGAATTGAAGTTGGCCGAAGCGCTCGAGATGTACGACCACCGCTTGGCCAGGCTCTAGTGATTTGGCAGTCTCCTTCAGATCGTTTAGGTTTCCGATCCGATTGCCGTTGAGTTCATAAATGACGTCCCCCGGCAGAAATGTTTCCTTGCTCAACCTGCTATCGGACGATGCACTCACAACGACTGCACCAGAGATCCTCCGTGTTGCCTGGAGAATTTGGACGACCTTTTCGTCAAGATCGACAGCTAGAATGCGGAGTTGCGGTACTCGATTGGAGTCTCCTTGAATCAACGAGGTGAGCCGCGCGGGATCTTTTGGTCGTTCCATGACGGCAACTTGCTTGGTAATCTTCTGCCCTCCTCGCAAGAGTTCCAAAGTAACGGACTCACCTGGATGGCGGTAGATGTTTACCCCGAACTGTCGGGCATTCTCAAGGGGTTTGCCTTCGAAAGACAGGACGATGTCCTTGATCTCTATACCGGCGACCGAGGCGGCACTCCCTGACGCGACATCCGCGACAATCACGCCCCAGTCCCGATCCAGATGTAAGGCTTCCGCAAGGACAGGCGTTATGGTCTGAGCAATAACTCCGATGTACCCTCTCCGCACCCGTCCGTATTTCCGAATCTGTTCATAGACTGTTCGAGCGATGTTGCTCGGGACCGCGAAGCCCACGCCTTCGCTTCCACCCGACTGCGAAGTGATCATCGTATTTATACCGACAATAGAGCCGTCTACGTCGATTAATGGACCTCCACTGTTGCCTGGGTTAATCGACGCATCCGTCTGGATGTAGATCATCGGATCGTCCTGCCTGAACTGGCGCGCCACGGAGCTGACGATGCCCATTGTTAGCGAGTTCTCCAGGCCGAATGGACTCCCTGCAGCCAATACTGGATCACCTTGCCGAACGAGCTCTGAATCGGCGAACGACAAACTGGGCAGTTCGTCTTGCTGCACTTTGACAACAGCGATATCTGCTTCTCGATCGACACCCACTATTTCTCCAAGCATCGACTTTCCCGGCGGCTTGACAGTGGATCGGAACTTCGCCAGTTCGCTTTTGGATCGGGGGACTAGAACCTCGACCTGTCGCGCCTCGCCAACCACGTGTGCATTGGTCACGATGTAACCTGCTGGATCGACGATCACGCCAGAACCGACGCCGCTCATTACCTGGACCGGAGACTCAGGTGCGCTGCCCGGTAGAGAGAGACCACGCGAGCTGATCTGGACGATTGCGGGGCGTACATGCTCCCCAAGCCGTTGGATAGCTTGCCCTAAGCTACGAAGCGTAGGTTGCGGCTCTGTGCGAACCGGCTGACCCTGAAGTGGGAATGAGAATAACGAAGCCACCCAAAGAAAGGCCCAGGTCCTCATGCTCGGTCATCTTACACCGTCAACACGCGTCCGGGCGCATTTATTTTCCGCCAAAGAGAACGGATCGCTCTCCCCGGGGGGTTACTTCATTGCCTATCTTCAACGAGCGAAACGATCGTATCGAACACACCCCGAGGAGGCCGGGTGCCGATTATCGTCCAGATATCACCTTGCGGATAGTGCGACCGAATCAAATCCATTTCTTTGTGGTACTTGGCGAGTTCGTCCTCTACCGTGCGCCGGTTATCCGCCCTGCCATTGCGCTTTGCCAGACGTTCGCGGACCACGTCGTCCGGAACATCGAGCTGAATTATAATCGGCGCCGGAAGCTTCAATTCGTTGACAAGCTTATCCAGGAAGTCGATTTCCGCCCGCGTTGCCGGATATCCGTCCAGGACAAATCCCATGGTTGCATTCTGACTTTTCGCCTGATCCATCAAAAGTTCGTTGAGCTTGCTGCCGGAGTTCCCGGCACGCCGGCGCAGCGCGTCCGCTGAGATGACCGCAACCTTGTATTTCTGCTTAAGAAACTCTGCTTGAGTCGTTTTTCCACTGCCGGGTGGCCCGATCAGCACCATCACAAGGCCTTTGCCGGCATCCTGCGCGGATACGGAAGCAAGCATCCCGGTGATTGCGAAAAGTCTCAAGAAGCGATGCACAATGAGCGGCAACAGAGTGCCTTGCAATGCCCGCATCGGTTTATTGTAGTTGACGGCGCGCCGGCAGACGGAAATGCGCAAGCGATCGCAACCCACCCGGTGTAGATCGGAATGCTGAACATCATCGCCGCAGCGATTCTTTGCTACTGACGTACGGAATATCGTGGAGCGCCTCCGAAATACCGGGGATGACCGGCCCAACTATGATTGCTTCGGACGCGTCAACCCGAGCTTTGCCATGCGCGTTTCCAG
>CAYTVP010000229.1:0-1052 GCA_964441675.1 uncultured Solibacteraceae bacterium
CATTCCGCGACCGTGAACTTTGGCGGAGATATTGGCCAAGCCGCCCGGAAACTTTTCGCGATCCTCCTGGTAGTTTCCCAGTCCGCACCCCCAATCGCCTGTTCCCTTTTTCGATGAGCCTTTGTACCAGGAGGCATCGATATAGAACAGCTCTACACCAAGCTCGTGAGCAATATCCAGTTCCGCAAGAATAGCTTCCTCGACACCGGAGCTTTCAGTCCCCCAAATGTCGTAGCTTACCCAGGGCCACTTCGCGAGCGCTGCGGGAGCCAAGGATTTCAGGTGCCGCTGCGCGATTCGTATAGCGTTTTCAACCTCTCCGGAAGCGACGCCTAGAAAGACCGGCGGACATTTGAGACTCTCGCCTGGTGATAAGGAATGCGACAAATCGGAAAACGTCACTTCGAGTGACAGTGACTCGCCCGACTTAGTCAGCCGGTAGATCCAGCCGCGTTCCCACTGCACGATTGCGAACAGGAACTCTTTGCGCTCGATCGCTTCCAGGATCACGAGGCCACAAAACCTCGGCGAGTTCCAACCCCCGCCCTCGATCTGCAGCTCTTCTTGAAACGGAATTCGCTGGACTGCGTACGTGTCTCTACTGACGCAATGAATCTGCAATGGACCGAGGTCGGCGCGAAGAGGCACTCGCACCGATCCGAATGACGTCACATCGCCGCTTGCCTGAACGGTTGAGTTGCGGAATTCGCCGGTACATTCGACAACGGGAAGCTCCCCACTCAGTTGATAGCGCTGACTGGCTGTAATGCCCGAGCGCGCCTCGTACTCGATAGCAACATCCAAGCGGGAAGACTTCGAGGATACGGCAATCCATTCGCCTGAGTTCATGCCAGCCGCGGAAAAACCCGGTCCGGCAGATCCCCGCCTGCTTGGACACCAATTGAAACCGCTCTCACGATTCTGGAACGCGAGCATAGATGGGGGTGTACGCTCACGCGCGTCGAGCGAAAGCGTCAGTAAGCGGTTGGCAAGATCGATTTTGCGTGGATTTGCCGCCTGGGCTTGGGGGGTGGCGGCTGCGTTGCAGCCGC
>CAYTVP010000229.1:1062-2480 GCA_964441675.1 uncultured Solibacteraceae bacterium
CGCCTATCAGAAAATCCCTCCGAGACGTCATCAAAAGTACAAGTGAAGTCCGATTTGCTGCCGCCGCATATTCTGCTGAACGCTGGTGATGTGTGCGGCCACACTGGCCGGTGCGTCAATACGAGTGTCTGGATTCCCGGGGTTGTTGTGGTTGAAGGCGTTGAAGAGCTGCCACCGCAGCGCCAGGCGCACGTGCTCCGTGATCTGGAAATTCTTGTCGAGCGACAAATCGGCAACCCACCATCCAGGGCCGGTCAGCACGCCGAGCCCCGAGTTGCCGAGTTGATAAGGAGATGGAACGGCGAATGCAGTTACGTCAAACCAAGCCTGATTAGACGGGTTCGCAATAGCTCCACTGCCGATTCTGTCGGGCACTTGGCTGTAGTTGTCAACGTTCAAAGTATTGGCAATCATGGTGGGACTTATCGGAACGCCATCCTGGAATTGCGTGATGCCATTGAACTGCCATCCAGCGATCAGCAAACGAGCTAAGCCCGTCGCATTCTTCGCGAACGCCTTGCCGGGGCCGAAGGGGAGTTCCCAAACGTGACTGAGGGTCAGCCACTTTGCGGGGCCACTGAGATTGGGGTACGTTCCTCGGTTGAACGGATTCTGATAAGTGTCGACGATCGTTTTCTGCCATGTAAATGAGGCAAGCAACTGGTATCCGTTGGAAAACCGCTTCTCAATACGCGCTTGTAAGGAATTGAAACGGGAATTGCCCTCGCTCGAACGCATGTCGATCCATTGATTTAATCCGTAGAGAGCACCGTACGGCTTTCGCGGAATCAGAGCGCCCGGACCCGGAATGGCTGGGTTCGCGTTGTGAGGTCGCCACAGATGACGGCCCAAGCCACCTACCCACCCTACCTCGGCGGACCAACCGGACCCGAATTGGCGCTGCAACGTCACATTGTACGCATCCTGCGAGGTAATCTTGTCGTTGAACGGCCGGCCCATGACGAACTGATCCGGTGGAACGGGCAACACGCCGTCACTCGGAATCGCGACATTTTCTACCGGCGGCGGCCCCTGCGACAACGGAAAGATCTGTGCGTAATTCGAAGGCGTGTTGATTGCCTGATTGTTGCCGATCGGCCACTGGCAGCAGTAAGTGCCAAAGTTCGCTCCGCCGGCGTTTATGGCATAGCTTCTACCGTAGCCCGCACGAATTACTGTCTTCGCGTCGAAGGTGTAAGCGAGCCCAAAACGGGGTGCAAAGTTGTTATACCGGGGTTGGACATTCGCGTACTTATTGATATTACCCAGATTGGCGAGCACCATGTTGGCAGTAGCGAAGTCGAAGTTTGCTTCGCGGCCTTGACCATCTGAAAAAGTTGGCGAATAGTACTCCCACCGGATGCCGACATTTAGCGACAACTTGGAATTGATGCGCCACTGATCCTGAAAATAAGCTC
>CAYTVP010000229.1:2490-7181 GCA_964441675.1 uncultured Solibacteraceae bacterium
CCGTAGCGATCCTGGTACTCGATGGGCAATTCAATGTAAGTACCCCGCGTGTAGCTATTTGAGTACCCCAAAAGGAAGGAGGCAAAGCCAAGTCCGGTTGTCGCCGTTGTATCCGCACTTGCTGTTCCGAATCGCGAAAAATTGAAAGAACCTCGGAATGATTTATCGATTCTTTGCAATCTGGCTCGCGGACGAAGATCGACACCCCACTTGACTGTATGGGAGCCTCGCGTATACGACCAGTTTGTTGCATATTGAAACGTTTGCTCGACCTGGTAGAAGTTGGCGAATGGGTTGCCGACATAGAAATTGAGAATCGGACCGTCGAACGTCATCTGCGGCAAGCCGTCGGTGAACGGATCGTTTCCTTTGTTGATTCCGGGAATCCCTATATCTTGCGCGGTGGTCAGTCCAACGTCGGTTTGTGCAAGATTGCTGCGAAATCGAGAGAATCCAAACCGGAACTCCGCCATTAGATTTGGCCGGATGACACGAGTCAACGTCCAGGACAGGTTCTGGGTTCTTGTTCCGCCTACCTCCGCCTGCGGTCCGAATCCGGTTCCACCTAGAACCGTGCCAAAGATCGGCGGGGCGTCATAACGAGAACGTAAGAAAGTGTAACGTGCGAACATACGCGTTCTGTCACTCATGTTGTAGTCGACGCGCCCATCTATGGCATCCGTGTCCGAAACAAACGAACCGGACTTTGTATAGTTGCGCGTATAGAGCGTTGGATCGGCGGTATTGGGATCGGGAAGCATCGCAGTTAACTGTCGAGTTGCCGGATCCAGGCGATCGGCCGGGATGATGTTGTTCGCGAACGGTAGCCGCCCACGGCCATTCGCGTCCCCAGTCAGGGGGTCGTAGATCGGATAGAGCGAAGAGAGAGCACTTAGGTCTCCTTGCCTCATGGCCGGAGTGGGTAACCCCGTCACGATCGTCGATCCATTTCTGGATCGCAGCGCCTGCCAGTTGCCGAAGAAGAATAACTTGTCCTTCACAATTGGCCCTCCGACGCTGCCGCCGAATTGATTCCATCGCCACGGAGCGACCCCGCTTGTAGATTGGGTCCAGGGGTTTCGGGCAAACAGCTTGTCGTTCTGCAGGTATTCGAACGCAGACCCATGGAAGGCATTCGTTCCAGACTTTGTAGACGCCTGGAAGAGTGCTCCTGCAACCTGCCCGAATTCTGCATCGTAGCTGTTGGTCGTGATCTTCATTTCCTGGAGAGAGTCGATTGCCGGATTCACCATCGCCACGCCTTGAATCGTTTCCTGGTTATCGATTCCGTCCAATTGGTGGTAATTGTTTGAGCCACCCGCTCCATTCACGAAGCCGTTGGTATCACCGCTTGGATTCTCGCCAATGAACGCCGCCCCCCCGCGCGTAGCGCCCGGCAAAATAGCAACCAACTGACTGACGTTGCGTCCGATAACAGGCAGCTCGTTCAGCGTACGGCCGGCAAGGACGCCGCTGACGTCCGCCTTTTCCGTCTTCAGGAGCGCCGATTCTCCAGAGACGGTCACGCTGTCGGAAATGCTGCCGATCTCCAGCGCGCAATCCACCCGGACAGTGGAGTTCAGATTCACCGTTACTTGATCAACTCGAAATGTCTTGAACCCCTGAGCTTCGGTCACCACCGAATAAGTTCCGGGAATCAGGTTCGGCGCGGAATAATACCCTGTCTCTGTGGTGGTCACCTGGGTAGCTACTCTTGTCCCGACATTCTGAACGGTGACAGTCGCTCCGGATACTGCCGCAGCGGAAGCATCTGTGACGAGCCCCGTGATGGAGCCCGAGACGGCTTGGCCAAAGGCCGGCACGACGAATGAACAGCCGGCTACAAGAACGGCGAAAATCATCTTGGATCGCATGAACAGTCTCCCTGACAGCAGAGTGAGTCATGGATAGATATATAGCGGTTGAAACAAATTGTCAACAATGATGATGACAAAATAAATGACCAACAGGCGCTTGTTGTTTATGCAGCCTCGTCAAAGAGTCGCTCGCCGGACGAGGACGTCCGGGCGCTGTAACACCATGGGGTCCAGCTCGACCCCCAGGCCCGGACCAGCGGGCAGCGGCAACGCCCCGTCTACCGGCTTGAGCATCGAAGTCAGCAAGCCATCATATTCGCCGTTGTAGTGTCTGCGCACGCTCTCCATGATGAATAAATTGGTGACGTTTGCAGCCAGATGAGCCGTCGCGACGTGCAGGATCGGTCCGCCGCAGTTGTGTGGCGCTATCGGCAGATAGTAGGTTTCCGCAAGTGTTGCGATTTTCTTAGCCTCAGTGATGCCTCCGCACCAGCAGATGTCGGGCATGATGATCCGGGCGGCCCGGTTTTCGATCAGTTCACGAAAGCCCCATCGAGTCATCAGCCGCTCGCTTATGCAGAGCGGAATGTGAGTTACCAGCGCTAGCTCCCGGTAAGCGGCCATGTTGTCCTGCGGCAACACCTCCTCCAGCCACATCGGACGGTAGGGCTCCAGTGCTCGAGCGATCTCGATCGCGGGCGGAAAACCCCAGAACCCATGAAATTCCATCGCCACTTCGATTGCATCGCCGAAGCGTTCGCGAATCCGCACCAGCGGTTCCATTCCGCGCCGGATCAGGTCGGGAGTAATGTACTGCCCTCTGGTTATCTGGGCAATCGGATCGAATGGCCAGATCTTCATCGCCTTGATGTCGCTGTTCAGGAGTTCCTCGGCCAACCGTTCCGGCTCGGTTAGGAAATCAACGTGGTCGTAGCAGGTGTTATAGAGCCGAATCGAGCTTCGGGACGGCCCTCCGAGCAACTGATAGACAGGCAGCCCCGCAGCCTTGCCTGCTATATCCCACAGAGCGATATCGACAGCACTGATCGCACGCATCTCGGCGCCAGCCCAGCCGCTGTACGCCACCGACTGAAACATGTCATTCCATAGCGAGTCGATCTCACGGGGATCGCGTCCCAACAGCACCGGGGCAAGGCGATCGAGAATTACCGCCTCTTCCGCGCCAGGATGCGGATAGCTTTCGCCCAGGCCGACAATGCCTTCATCGGTGTAGATTCTCACCCAGAGCCAGCCAATCGGCCCGGCGTGGACTTTGACGCCCTTGGAAAGGCGAATCGTTTCAATCGATGTAATTTTCATGGCAAAACGGAATGAACCCGAGGAAGAGGAAGCGCAACGGGAGCTCTCTCGTCCCTCGAGCGATAGATTGCGGTGAATAGCTCCACCACGCGGCGGCCTGCCAACCCGTCGGCAGCGGGAGACCGGCCTTCAAGAACCGCGGAAAGAAAGTCGCCGAGCTGCAACTGATGATAGTGAGTCATGACATCAACACCCTGCTGAGAGTCTTGCGACTTCCAGACTTCCGGCGAATGTTGTTCCCCCGGGACGGTCCACAGGTCGTTGAAGGGAGGCGGCGCATGCGTCGATACTCCGGAGATAAATGGCGAACCGCTATCCGTTTCAGCTCCAAGGCTGGCGCCACTTGACGTGTGGATGTGGATCTTGCCATAGAGTCCCGGTTTCTGTGAATTCGAGAGTGCTAGCGTTCCCAGCGCGCCGTTCTCGAAGCGGAGAAATGCTGCCGCTGTATCATCCACTTCGATGGAGTGATTGAATGTGTCCCAACTACCGTAGACCTCAACCACCGGGCCCGCAAGCCAACACATTAAATCCAAATAGTGTGGCGCCTGGCTAACGAGAACTCCTCCGCCCTCGCCTCTCCAGGTGCCCCTCCAATGATCCGACCGGTAATATTCTTCGGATCGCCACCCGAGCATTCTTACTTCTACCAGAATCGGCTTGCCAATCTGGCCGCTGGTGAGAACCTTCTTCATTCTCTGGACCGGCGGGTAATAACGGCGCTGGCTCACCACTCCGACCTGTATTCCTGCGTGGTCGGCCATGGCGAGGCACCGGTCGCAGTCTTCGATATTTGTCGTGATCGGCTTCTCTACGATGACGTGAACACCCGCGCGGGCCGCAGTTTCGATGAGTGGTACTCGCTCCGTATGGTAGGTACAAATTGAGAGAACCTTTACTGATTCTGTCTCGATCATCTGTCCCAGGCCTGTATACCGCCGGACTCCGAATCCTTCCGCCAAAGCGGCGGCGCGATCCCGGTTTCGATCGCAGACTGCGACGAAATCTGACGTTGGCAGATTCTTCCAGGCGGCGGCGTGGGTAGCTGCCACTTTGCCGCATCCAATGATCGCGGTGCGGAGTCTGGTTCGGGGGCGATTGGGCATCAGGAGAAGATCGAAGAAGAATTTCAATTTTATACTGTTAACAACAGTGTTGACAATAATGTCCTCCACGTGCCATCATTGCGCCGCACCATGCCGCAATTCGACTTCAGCTACATCCTGGAATCACCGGCTTACTATGCCGACAGGGAAGGCTTTCGAGACGACCTCAGATCTGTGCGGCATGCCGGTTTCACAGCTATAGAACTTCAACTAAAGAGTCCCTACGATCTTGACCAGGCAATGTTCAGTCGACTGCTCGATGGAGAGGGGCTGCGTCTGGTGGGATTTCAAACCGGCTCGGCGTACCGCGCCCAGAAGCTCTCTCTGGCAAGCCCCGATGCGTCAATTCGCCGCCGCGCGACCGATTTGCTGAAGCGGTATGTAGATCTGGCAGCGCGATTCAACTCGGTAGTTATCGTTGGACTTCTGCAGGGTACGCGAGCTGATG
>CAYTVP010000230.1:0-515 GCA_964441675.1 uncultured Solibacteraceae bacterium
AGCGCGCCGCCAGCGTTGATTCTGAGCCGGGATCAAACTCTCGTTTGATCTTTTAGAGTTGCTTGGCCCCGAACCCGACCGAAATCGAGCCCGAAACCTGTCTGTCTCGGGTATTACTCAAAGACATTGACTCAGTTTTTGCTTGGCATCCAACCAGATTGTCAATGATCTGCCCGGTCGCCCCCAGATACGATCTGAGGAACACCCGGAGGCCTCGAAACCTGCCTCTCGCGCAAGACTGGATTACATCCCTGTCTTTCACGCTTGAGAAAACTCGAGAAACTGAAAGATCCGCGGGGAAACCTTTTCGGCGCCGGCGATTTTCTCAAACCTGCCAGCCACCTGTTTCCGGAGTGTTTTGTGCTCCCGAGGACGCTTTCGCATCCATCCGAACCGCTGCTCACACCCGCTTTGGCCGCTTTGTCAGAATATCAACGGGCCTCGTGTAATGCAAGCCCATTCGATGAAAATTGTTACCAATTAGAAAATTAACTGAAAATAAACTACTTATTTTC
>CAYTVP010000230.1:525-4149 GCA_964441675.1 uncultured Solibacteraceae bacterium
TATTTTCCTGTTTAGATAGTCATCGAGAGATTCGCGCTCACATGCCGTCATTATCCTTAATCGACTCTTCGTCATCCATTTCCGTGATCGGCTGATATACTTTGAGATAAGGAACCAGGCCTTGAAACGTCGTTCTCATCTTATTTTTGTTCTACTCTCGAGCGCCTTGGTCACGACGCTCCTTGTGGGCACAGTGCTGGGCCGCAGCGCCACCAGCGATGGAGCTTATAAACAGCTTTCCGTTTTCGCCGAAGTGCTGTCCCGCATCAAAAGCGATTACGTTGAGGAGCCCGATTTAAAGGGTGTCACCGCGGGCGCCATTAACGGACTGCTGGAGTCGATCGATCCCTACGCCAGCTACCTGAGCGCAGACCAGTACAAGCAGTATCTCGCTTCCAAGGACCAAAAGAAGCCGGACGTGGGTCTGATTTTATCGAAGCGTTACGGCTACATCGGCGTTGTCGACGCGATACCGGGTTCTCCTGCCGCGAAGGCCGGGCTCAACACAGGCGACATGGTCGAATCGATTAAAGAGGTTTCGACGCGTGATATGCCGCTGGCATACGCCGATCTGCTTTTAAAAGGCGACGCCGGCACATCTATTGAGTTAACAGTGTTGCGTGTACGCCAGCCCGAGTCGCAGAAAATTACACTTGTCCGGGCGAACTACAAACTGCCGGCTGTACAATCCACACTTCTCCCGGACGAAACAGCCTGGATCGCCGTCCAATCGATGGAAACCGGCAAAGTCAAGGAAATTGCACGCGCCGTGGAGTCGATGACCAAGCAGGGGGCAAAGCGCATAGTGTTCGACCTCCGGGATTCCGCGTTAGGCGTGCCGGAAGATGGAATTGCACTGGCAAACCTGTTTCTCGACAAGGGCACGATCGGAACTCTCTCCGGGCAGCGCGTAACCAAACAGACGTTTGAAGCCGAGCCCTCCAAGCAAATTACAAAGCTCCCGCTTGCGCTCATCACGAACCGGGGAACGGCGGGGGCAGCAGAGGTGGCGGCAGCAGCGCTGCTGGACAATAAGCGCGCCGAGATCATCGGCGAGCGGACATACGGCGATGCGGCCTCCCGGAAAGCCATCACCCTGGATGACGGCAGTGCGATCATTCTCGCCGTCGCCAAGTTCCATTCGCCTTCCGGTAAGGCGATACAGGATAGCGCCGTTACTCCGAGCGTGCCAATGGCCGATCAGCAGGAGGATCCGGACAGCGAGGATGAAGACGTGGCCCCCACCCAGCCTGCCGAGCCACAGCCGCGTACGGCGGAGGATTCACTTCTGAAGAAGGCTATAGACGTATTGGTGCACGGCGTGCCAAAGGATGCCCAGAAAACCCCGGTTCCGGGTACTCCGCGGCCGGAGCCGGATCAGCCGGCCACACCGCTTGGTGTCCCGAAGCCAAATAACTAGAATCTGTTTCGATTAGGCAATGCCCATCTACGAGTACAAGTGCAATAACTGCGGCACGCTGTTTGAAAAACTGCAGAAGTTCAACGATCCTCCCATGACCGAGTGTGAAAACTGCCAGTCGGCAGATGTGGCACGAGTGATGTCTCCGCCAGCTTTCCATCTGAAGGGCGGCGGCTGGTATAAAGACGGATACGCCGGTTCCGGAACAAACGGCAAGAGCGAGAAGAGCGAAACGAGCGGTGAGAAGAAATCATCAGACTCCAGCTCTTCGAATCAGGCAAGCGAAAGCAAGCCGGCGTCAAAGTCGGAATCGACGACCGCGCCCGCAAAGCCCGCCGCTACTTCAGATAAAAAGTAGCCGTTCCGCCTCGAGCTCTACCTTAGATCCTTGGGCAGGCACTAAAATAATTTCATGACCTCGCGCCGTCACTTTCTCCAAACGACTTCCGCCCTGGGGTTGGCCGCTGCCCCCGCAGCTGCCCAACAAAGAACATCCGCGAACGATAAGATCCGCTTCGCGGCAATCGGGGTTGGCGGCATGGGATCGGCCGATGTGCGGAGCGCCCTGCTTGCCCCCGGGACGGAATTGGTTGCCGTAGCCGATTGCTACCAGGGCCGGCTCGAGCGGGCAAGGGAGCGTTGGGGCAAACATATCGGCGTCACGCGCGATTATCGTGAGTTGCTCGACCGCAAAGACATCGACGCCGTCATCATCGGCACACCAGACCATTGGCACCAGACCATCGCAATCGAAGCGATGAACAAGGGCAAGGACGTCTACTGCGAAAAGCCTATGATTCAGCAGGTGGGCGAAGGCGCGGCATTGGTTGAGGCACAAAAAAAGACGAACCGCATCCTCCAGGTCGGCAGCCAGCGTGTCAGCTCAATCGAATATATAAAGGCGAAGGAACTCTTCGCAGCGGGCGCCATCGGTGAGTTGAATATGGTCGAAGCCTGGTGGGACCGCAATTCCGCCACTGGCGCCTGGCAGTATTCCATCCCCACGGACGCATCGCCCGAAACCATCAGCTGGGACACATTTCTCGGCAAAGCTCCGAAGCGCCCGTTCGACGCCACGCGCATATTCCGGTGGCGCAACTATCAGGACTACGGAACGGGTGTCGCGGGAGACCTGTTTGTTCACTTGTTTAGCGGCATGCATTTCGTCACCGGCGCGATTGGCCCGGAGCGTGTCTTTGCCACCGGCGGCTTACGTTTCTGGAAAGATGGCCGCGACGTTCCGGACGTGATGCTGGGGCTCTATGACTATCCGAAAACGGACAACCATCCCGCCTTTACCCTGGCACTGCGGGTAAACTTCGTAAGCGGCGCGGGCGAAAGCTCCGGTTTCCGCTTCGTTGGTAGCGAAGGAATTTTGACCATTGGCCGCGGCGTTACGCTTTCGAAGGTGCCACGCGAATCCGAGCCCGGATACACGATCGACACGTTTCCAAAGGGCCAGCAGGAAGCGTTTTTGCAGCAGTACCGCGAGAAGTATCCGCAGCAGAAGCCGAACGCAGACGCATTAAAACCCGATACCGAAGAGAAATTCCAGGCACCGCGAGGTTATAGCGATCACCAGGATCACCATCGCAACTTTTTCGCGTCTGTCCGGTCGCGCCGGCCGGTGATCGAAGATGCCGCTTTCGGCTTCAGAGCCGCCGGGCCGGCCGTTCTATCGAACGTCAGCTATTTCGAAAAGCGGCCGGTGAAGTGGGATGCCAACTCCATGACCGCTGTCTAGGTTCGCTGCTGCCTAAACCGGGCGGACTCGCAGGTTTTTGTACTCTATCCACTTACCGCCGGCATGCGCCTGCAGCATGATGCGCCCGGCGTCCAGCCTTGTCAGCCGCGAGTAATCGACCACCGTATCTCCGTTGACGCGGACCACGCATCGCGCATCTTTGACAAACAGGTCGAATGGATACCATTGCTCGGGCTCAATCCTCGGATACGGATTCGCCCGCGCGTAATGATAGAGGGATCCGGTAGGGTAGACCGCGCCTTCGACATCGTGAAGTTGAATCTCGTAATGCTCGTCCGTTTTCTCGCTGGCAGCCCGGAAGATCACGCCGCCATTCGAAAACTTCGACGCACGGATGTAGCATTCCAGCGCAAAGTCCCGGTAATTTTCCTTCGTCGCCAAATAGCCATTTCCATCGGTACGGAGCACTCCGCCCAAGATCGACGCTCTGGGCGGAGTG
>CAYTVP010000230.1:4159-7176 GCA_964441675.1 uncultured Solibacteraceae bacterium
GCGTCGATCTTGGGCTTCTCAATCAGGTCCCATTTGGCAAGGTCGTCCCGTCCGGCGTAAAGCGTGGTCCACTTCAGCTTCGCCGGAAGCTCGCGGATCTCCAGATTGCGGAATCGCAGCGGGTAGCTTAACGATTCGATGCCGACGTAGCCGCTGCGGCGGCGGAACTGGAGCGCCGGCACCTGATCGCAATTCAAGTCCTGTACCAACTCGCCGTTTACCCATACCTGGAGCCGTGGCCAGTCCAGACGAACTCTCACGGGATTCCACTCGCCCTGGCTCTTCACGTTCACCAGGCGCGGCGCCACGACGGGAAAGATGGCTCCCATCGATTCGGCAAGCGGAGGATCGTCCTTCTTCTGGAACAGATTGACCTTGAAACCACACTCGGTCGGACGCCCATGGAGCGGCGCGCAGAAGTAGAGGCCTCCGTTGGCCCACCCTTTGAGAAATACCTCGCACTGAAATTCGAAATTCTCGTATTCCCGCGCGGTACGCAGCCAAGTAGGGTAGTTTGCGCTGGAGCTGACCACAATCGCGCCATCTTCCACCGCGAAAGCGGATTCCGGCCCATCCACAACATGCCAGCCTGCGAGCGTGCGTCCATCAAAAAGCGGCTGAAACCGCGAATCGGCCGCGGCTGCGCGCGCTATTCCGGCGATCGAAGATGCCGCAAGAAAGGCACGGCGCGAAAGAACATTCATCGAAAAACATCATAGCTTGCGATAATCGTCGCGATGGACCCCGTAGTCAGGCACCTGCATACTTACTTCCTGTTCCCGTTCGCCATCGATCGGGACGTGGTGCTTGCGCGGCACGGCGATGTCTGGCACGGACGGCGTTGGATTGACGGTCTGGATGACTGGATGGCGCGATACGAAGGCATGAATGAAATCTCGCGCCGGCTCGAACCGTGGCGCCGCGCTCCAATGCAACGTTTCGATTCCGATTCGCGCGCTTACCAGGAGATGGTATTCTTCCATCCCTTCGTCAGGCGGGTTTTCTTCGATACCGGCGGCCTCAGCCGCGCGCCGGGGGAGCAGGAGTCGCTTCTCCGAAAGTACGAAATCCTGCCGCCTGCCGACGGCCACCTTCGGCTCGTGGCAGAAGATATTCGAGGCCGCAGCGCGACTGTGGATGTCACCGATCTGCGCCTGCATATGTACGCGAACGGAATCGGCCTTCTTTCGATAAACATAGAGGCACACGATTTACCGGCGAGAGACGCGCTTTGGATCAACGAGATGATCCGGAAGATCTACCCATCCAGCGGGCGTCAGCGCCGGGAGGGCCGTATTCCCTCCACGCTCCAGCTTGTCGTCGAACAGGAAGGAACCATCGACACGCTCGTCGACGAGCGATTCCACACGTGCCATATCCGCGCGTTCCAACCGCCGCTCTCTGCCCTGATCACTTCCCTGCTTTACTTCAGCGATTACCCGATGCAGGAGTACGAGCCCGTGCTGGACGAGCGCATGATCGTCTATACCTACATGGCCCTCGACCCGGACTCGGTTCCCGAAGGCTGGGCGCGGTCCGACGCGTATGAACAGTTTGTCAGCCGGGTTCTGTATGTCGACCGCTACGCGGACAATTACCGCTACGATCCCGACTTCACTCGCGAGCTTATGCGCAAACAGGTATACCGCCGCTGGGCGCACCAGGGAACCTATTACGGATTCACATCGTATTCGAACGTCACCATTGCCCTTGGAGAATCCGATCGCGACGATCATCAGCTCGGCGAGGGCTTTTTGATCCATCGCATGTTCGATTCCCGGTATTACCTGATGATGACTATTGCGCTGTTCTACCGGGCAACCCTGCTCGATTATGCCGAGCGGGTAGCGTTGATCTCTCGCAGGCTGAACCGCGATTTTGAAGACGAATTGCTTGCGCCGGATTCTATTCGTCTTGCGAACCATCTTCGCAGCGAATTTCTCAATTTCTATAACTACTGGCACTTCGACGAGATCGCCAATAAGGACGAAGAAAGCGAGCATTTCAACTTGCAGTGCGATATGTTCCGCATCCGGCCTATGCTGCGCGACACCGATCGTGAAATCGAGCGGATGCACAATGTCATCAGCGAGTACTATCAGTCGCGCAATACTCAAGCCGTCAACCGGCTGGCGATGCTCAGCATGATTCTCGGCGCAGGCGCAGTACTAACCGGATATTTTGGAATGAACTTTGCGCAGAAGTTTGGAGACGCCTTTTTCGATCCGCCGGGGCACTCAACCTGGCTGCATTGGGCGGCGATTATTTCCGTCACGGTGTTCTCAGCGGGAGCCCTGGCGTTCGGCATATTTCTGGTTTTCCGCAACTGGTCCGACTACCGGGACGTACTGTTTCCCAAATCTGCGCTACCGCATCGGCAGATGGATTCTGTCAAAAGAGTGGAGGACTAGCGCGGTTCCGCGCGGGATTGCCCATCCGGGTTTCCACCAGAAGGGCAACAATCAGACCTGGGATAGTCCACCGTCTACTGCGATGATCTGGCCGGTGACGAATTTCGAGGCCTCTAGAAAGTCGAGCACCGCCGCCGCGATCTCCTCGCCGGTTCCAGGCCGTCCCGCCGGGGTCCGATCGATCAGCCGGCGAACGGACGGCTCATTCTCTTCGCCGAACGGGATAACGCCTGGCGCAACGGAGTTCACGGAAATATCGGGCGCCCAGGCCACCGCGAGAGCTTTCGTCATGTGAATTACGCCGGCTTTCGCGGCGCAGTAGTGCGCGTGATCGGGCCACGGACGGATTCCACCGAGCGAGCTGATGTTCACAATCCTGCCTCCGCCTTGCGGAAGCATCACTCTGGCAGCCTGCTGGCAGCTGAAGAACACCGCCTTTATATTCACCGAATGTATGAAATCCCAATCCTGCTCGGTGATCGCCAACGGATCGATCTTCGTGAACCGGGCGGCGTTGTTTACGACTGCATCCAGCCTCCCCCAGCGATCGCTCACCCGGGCATACAAGCTCTCGATTTCGCCAATATTCTGTAGGTCAGCTTGAAA
>CAYTVP010000231.1:0-7172 GCA_964441675.1 uncultured Solibacteraceae bacterium
GGTATCGAGGCAGTTTCTCCTCCGGCGATTGTCACGGGAAGTCCGTTGTAGCTGGCCGCGTAGGCGCGGAAGCGATCGACAGCGCGAACTTCCGGCAGCGCGGCAATGCGATCGACGGTGGCGGAGCTGATAGTGGGGAAACGATCGGCGGAGGCGGGTCCGGCTGGGCGTACAAAAAGATCGGCGCGAAGCTGACCGTCCATCCAGACAGCGACGGTGGAGCGAAAGCTGCCCACCATGATTCCGACACTGACCATCATGGCGATGGCGGTGGTGAGCGCGCCAACGAGCACCGAGGTCCGGCGCAGGGCAGCGGCGAGACTGCGAGCGGCCAGCATGGCTTCGACTCCGGCAATGCGGCGCAAGAACGGCGAGAGAGCGGCGGTCGAGGAGGCAATGACTGCGGGCATCGCGAATGCTGCGCCGGCAATCAGTAGCAGAGCGGCCACGTATCCGCCGATCGGACGGCTTCCGAGCGGAGGAAGCTGCGAGGCGAAAAACGACGCGGCAGCCAGTATGACGGCCATGGCAAGCGAGCGTCCACGGCGGACACGGCTGAGATAATCCGTTCGTCCGCGTGCCATGGCTTCGATCGGTTGTACGGCGGCGGCTTCGCGCGCGGGGGCAATCGCCGAGATGATTGAAATGCCGATTCCGGCGACAAATGCCAGCAACACAAGAAGTGGTGTGAGCCGTACGGGCTCCGGAGCACTCGATACGTAGAGCGACTCAACTGTCGATCCGATGAGGCGGACCGCACCCTCGGCCATGGCGCGTCCCAAGAAGACGCCGAGAAATGCGCCGGTCATGCCGAAGAGGGCGCCTTCGCCAAGAAATGCTACGAGAATCCAGGCCCGCGTGGCTCCAGCGGCGCGGAGAATGCCGATTTCCGCGCGGCGGCGAACTACCGATACGGAGATGGTGTTGTAGATCAGGAACGCACCTACGATGAGCGAGATATAGCTGAGCACGCGCAGATTCCAGCGGAACGCGCCCAGCATTTTCTGGTTCTCGCGCGTTCGGGCGCCGGAAGGCTGGACGGTGACGCCTTCGGGGAGCACTCGCGCGATCCGCTCGCGCCAAAGCTCCGGTTCGTCCGACTCGGGGATGGTGATGAGGATGCGGTCCAGCTTTCCTTCGCGGCCCAGCAGTTTTTGCGCGATCAGAATATCCGCGACGACCATGCGGCCCGGCTGAGGCAGCACCCCGGCGACGGAGTAGATCGCCACGCGATCCTCGATCTGCAAGGTGATGGAGTCGCCTGCTTCCCGTCCAAGGTCCTGGCCAACCCAGACAGCGTCGCGCCGGTCGAATCCGTCAGCAGGCGCCGCGGCCCGGCCAGTCTTCAGAGCACCGGCGATCATGTCGATGCCGATCAACGGAATGACTTCGTTTCCTGGCGTGAGCGTGGCGTAGCTTTCGAGACGCGGCTCAAACGTCAGGGAACCGGGCAAGACCACCAGTTGGCCCAGCACTCCCTCATCGAATCCGCCGGTGGCAGCAACCTCAAGGTCCGTTTCTCCGGCCAGCGTTTCGACGGAGGACCGGAAAGATCCGGCGGCAGCCTCACCGGCAAGCTCGATTGCGAGAACAACAGCGACACCTAGGGCGACGGCGAGGATAGTCAGCGCGGTGCGGGCGGGCTCGCGGCGAAGCGGGCGGAGGATGAATCGATAGAAGGCGCGCAGCATCGCGGAAAAGCAGATCAGGAGACGATGCGGCCGTCGCGCATTTTCACGACGCGATCGCAGAACGCGGTGGATTCGGCGCTGTGTGTGGCCATGAGAACTGTAGTCTTTCGTTGGTCTACAATCCGGCGGAGCAACTGGAGGACCACCTCGCCGGTAGCAGTGTCCAGATTGCCGATCGGCTCGTCGGCCAAAAGGAGCGACGGCGCGTGGACCAGCGCGCGAGCGATACCTACACGCTGCATCTGTCCACCGGAAAGCTGATGGGGAAGACGCGATTCGAGTCCCGACATCTCAACGGCCGCCAACGATTCCATCGCGCGGGCTGTTGCACGCGGTTCGCCTGCAAGCAACAGAGGAAGCTCGACATTTTCGAGTGCGCTGAGATTCGGCAGGAGTTGGAAAGATTGAAAGATGAAGCCAACCGTTTTGCGGCGGACGCGAGTGAGCGCCGCATCGCCGAGCGCGGCAGTTTCTTTGCCCTTGAGGAAAACACGGCCGCTCGAAGGCAGGTCCATAGCGCCCGCTACATTGAGAAGCGTAGACTTGCCGCAACCGCTGCGGCCGACGAGAGCAACAAACTCGCCGCGCCGCGCGGCAAATGAGACATCGATCAAGGCCGGAACAGGAACCCCTTCGGCGATATACGTCCGGGATACCTGTTCGAGGCGAACCACCTCTTCTGACGAAGAGGCCGGCGTCATGAAATGGGTGCGGCCTTCAGTTCCTTAATGATCTGGGAAGCGCGATCGAAGAGCATGGACGTTTCGTTGGAGCAGCCGAGGAACAGCATGCCGTTCTTTTTCCAGAACGTCGCCAATTCAACCGTTCGGGTCTGCGTGCCGGGAATGACGTTGTACTTGAGGCAGGTGTCACGGATCTTCGACATGACGTCCACCTGTTTGGGATTCATGAAGTCGCCCGGATTGCCAAGCGCGATGGAAAGGTCAGCCGGTCCGACCATCACCGTGTCAACACCCTTTACCGAGACCAGTTCATCACGGGCCTCGAATGCGCGGACGGTTTCGATCTGGAAGACAACCATCGTGTTGCGATTGACATGCTCGATTACTTTCGGGATTGGGGCTGCCTCGTAATCGAAGTTGGCCGGTTGAAGTCCATAGCCGCGAACACCCAATGGCGGGAACTTGGTCCAGGAGATCGCCGTTTCGAGCAGCTTGGGATCTTCGACGCGGGGCAGCATGATGCCCTCCGCTCCTACGTCGAGAGCGCGGGCGATCAGGGAGTATTGGAGGTCGGCGACGCGCACGACGGGTGAGAGCCCCGCAATGCGTGCGATCCGGCAGAGATCCTGAACCGTCTCCCAATCGAAGCCGCCATGCTCGAGATCGATAAACGCCCAGTTAAAACCGGCGCGCGCGATAGCGTTGAGCGCTTCCTGCTGCCGCAGCAATCCGTAGCCGCAGCCATATTGAACCTGCCCTTCGCGAAGGGCCTTGAGTACGTGATTATCTTTCATGAAGTCAACGGACCCGAATCAGCTTATAGGAAGAACGTGGTGATCCGGGCAATCCAAATGGATGTTCTCATAAATCCGGTCGATCACGCCGGACCCGTGTTCGGCGAGGAACGGAAGGATCGAATAAAAACGTTCCTGGAGATGCCTATGTGGATAGAGAAGATTGGCGAGCCGCGCGGCGTCGGAGGCTGCGCGCTGGTCTCGACGGAGAATTTCCCGGGCTGCTTTGGCTTCGCTTTTCGCGAATTGATACTCGATCTTGGCGCGGCTTTTATCGAGCGAAGCAGCGAGCGTGGGATCGAAGGCGAGCAGGGAGGCGCGGAGGCGGGCAAGAATCGATTTCGTTTCGCCGCCGGCAGCGTGCAGAGAGTCCCGCAGCGCCGGCGGCACAAGACAGTTCGCGACTTGATCCCGGAATTGCTCGAAGGGCAGAAGAGTGTCCTGTAGCCGAAGCTGGTAGCGGGCGAGAGCCTTCTCCGCCTTGGAATCGACCAGTGTAAAGCCGCTGCGCGGCACTGCGGCAGGCTGCCGGCCGAGAAGATCTTCATAGAGAACTGCCGACTGTGCAAGATAAGCAAGCTCGGCTGGGCCCCCGATCATCACCATGGTCGGCAGAAGATAGTCCTGCATCACCGGACGAAGCAACGCATTGGGAGAGAGATCCTCGGCATGCGATGCGAGAGACGCCGGATCTTCCCGCTTCAGCGGAAGGCGCTTGCCGTCTTCGATACGGAAGAATAACGACGCGTCCTTCTTCTCAAAAAGGACCTGCGCGTGGTAGCCGGCCTCGACCAACTCCTGACTTCGCTCGCGCACGCGATCACCAAGGGCACCGTTGCGCCGGGCTGCGCCGGCGAGAAAGGGGGCGGCGACATGGCGGACGTCGGGGGCCATGGGGTCGATGAACAATACCGCGTGATCGCCCAGGATTGCCGTCATCAACTCCCGGAATGCCTCGCCAAAAGTGCGGCCGGGCTGATAGCAGCGGTCCGCGAGCGCGGCAACTTCCTTTCCGAAACGGAACTCGGCCCAGGAGCGATGGATGTCCGTATGGTTTACGGAAAGAATCCGAGCTTCTGCCACCGGCTGCTGCGGTTGGACATTGCTTGTTGCGCTGATGCGCGCCGGTTTGTATTCGGAGTCGAAGATCCAGGCGTGATCGATCTCGGCGAAATCATGATCTTCGGTCGCGATCCAGAAGATCGGAACCGCGGGGCGTCCCGATTCCGTCAGCTTGCGGGCGAACGCGACAGCTGTGAGTGCTTTATAGATGGAGTAGGCCGGGCCGCCGTAAAGGCCCACCTGCTGTCCGGTGACCACCGCCACCGTTCCGTCTTCTGCGAACCGGTCGACGAGTGGATGGCTGCCATTCAGCCGCCGGAGCGCATCCGCCATGGCAGCGCGACGCTCTGCAGGATACTCGGGAGAAGGGGCGTCGAGGATGGCGGGAAGATCGAATGGGCAGACAGGATAAAACCGGGAAACCCGATCGAAATGGTAGAGGATGTCGACGAAGAGTCTGGATGTTCCGGGAATCTCAGTATGCCGAACACAAGAAGCTTCCATGAATAATCCAGGGTGACCCCGAGTCGCCCTAACAGGGTAACAGATGGGAATTGGGCGCCAAGGTTTCAGGAATTTGGGGCAACAGTCGAGAATGCGATTTATTCTTAGGACAGTTTTCTATGAACCGGCGCACATTCCTAACCTCACCGGCGGCCGCGAGCGTTGCCATGGCAGCGATGGCACAACGCTCCGCGCCTAAGAAGATTGCAGCCGTCATTACGGAGTATCGTCCCGGATCACACGCCGATGTCATCATCGGAAAGTATCTCGAGGGCTACAACCAGGATGATCGTCCGCCGTATCCGCGATCCAAGATCGTATCCATAGTTACCGAACAGGTTCCGAAAACCGACATGAGCCGGGAGCGGGCTGCGAAGTACAACGTCCCGATTGTCCGGACTGTTTATGACGCACTGACTCTTGGGACCGGGAGCTTGGCTGTGGATGGAGTGCTTTTGATCGGAGAGCACGGTGACTATCCCATGAATGACAAACAGCAGAAGCTGTACCCACGGTTCGAGATGTTTCTCAAGATTACGGATGTGTTTCGGGAGACCGGTAAATCCGTGCCGGTTTTCAATGACAAACACCTGTCATGGGACTGGCGGCAGGCGAAGCGGATGGTGGAGATTTCTCGCGAGTTGAAATTTCCGATGCTTGCGGGGTCTTCGGTGCCGGTGGCCTCGCGCATTCCGGCGATCGATTCTCCTTTCGGCGCCGTCCAGACTCATGCTGTGGCGATCTCTTACAGCGGCCTCGATATCTATGGATTTCACGTCCTGGAGGCGTTGCAGTGCATCGTAGAACGGCGGCGTGGCGGAGAAAGCGGCGTGAAGTCTGTTCAGTGCTTCGAGAATCAGGATTGCTGGAACTTTATCGATCGGAATGCATGGGTAAAGCGCCTGTTCGATCAAGCGCTCTTGCGCAGCAATACCCGGAAGCCAGGAAATTTGAAGGAATTGGCGAAGACTCCGGCAGTGTTCACGATCGATTACAACGATGGATTAAAGGCTGCCGTATTTCTTTTAACCGGATTTTTGGAGGACTTTACCGTGGCCGTCCAGATAGAAGGTCAAGCCGAGCCCTTCTCTACGCTCATGAATCTCCAAAACGGCCGACCGCACCATCACTTCGGGTGCCTGGTACAGAATATCGAGATTCTGTTCGAGACTGGCCGGCCGCCCTATCCGGTAGAACGCACCATGCTGACGAGCGGAATTCTGGATTATGCGCTGGAGTCCAGATTTCAGGGATACCGGAAGCTTCCGACTCCAGGATTGACGGATATCCGCTATCAGACTTCGCGCGAGTCACACTTCTGTAAGGAAGGGTGGGGGCCGGATGGCAAGCGGCTCGGGATGTAAGATCCACCGGCTGGGCCGGACGCTTGCGTTGTTCCGTAGTCCGGCGTAATATCCCTGGAAAAACGAACTAAGACCCTTTTAATGGACATGACTGCAAGACACGTCTATTTCCTCTGGCTTCGTTCGACCTGGGCCGGCTGGCTGCTGGGCTTGCCGTTTATTATCGTCTTTGCATTAATCGGCGAGGCTGCCGGTATGGGCGGTGCTCAGTTTCTGGTTGGCGCCGGGATGGGAGCAGGTACGGCGTTAATGCAGCGTCGGACCATACGAGACGTAGCCCAAAAGCCGGTTCGGTGGTTGTGGCCAACGATCGCTGGACTGGCAGCACCGTTCCTTGTAGTGGACCTCTCGAACGTGTTTGGATGGGGAATTCCTTTTTCGCTGCCGGTGTGTGTGGTAATCGGAGCAATCATCGCAGGCGTGTTGCAGGCACTAAGCCTACAACTGCGCTTCCGCGAGGCCTGGATCTGGGTGGCAGTCAGTACGCTCGGGTGGACGCTTGCCGCGCAAACGGCGGCACTGGCGGATCACGTTTCCCATTTGCACGCGATCCGAGGGATTTGGGGCGCTCTCCTATTTCTAGGGATCGTCGGTACCGGAGGCCTTCTCTTAGGTGCTGTAACCGGTATCTTTATTGCGTGGATGTTCGGGGCCCCCGGGCGGCGCGTACCCGGCACATGGCAGCAGCCTACAACGTCGCAATAAGCTCAATTGATTTCAGACGGGCCGCGTGATCGTACACATCCGAGACGATGATCAGTTCATCGGCGGAGGTTTCCGCTACCAGCGCTTCCATGCCTCGACGAACCGTTTCGGGAGAACCAACGATCGAGCGGGCCAGCATCTGCCCCGCCTGCACCTTTTCGACCGGTGTCCAGTAGCTTTCAATGTCGTCGATCGGAGGCTTGCTGAGACCGCGGGCACCGCGGAAGATGTCCGTGAAGGACATTTGCTGTGTCGTCGCCAACCGGCGGGCTTCCTCATCCGTAGCAGCGGCGATGATATTGACGCCAACCATGGCATAGGGCTGACTGAGTTGCGACGATGCCTTGAAGCGACCGCGATACATCTCAA
>CAYTVP010000232.1:0-7166 GCA_964441675.1 uncultured Solibacteraceae bacterium
ACCAGATCAAGGTAATCAATCACGATGCGCTGACCGACGATGGTTCCGGGTTGATATCGTCCTTCTCGAAGAATTTTGCCGTAACCTCGGAAGCCGCACCGAACTTTTTGGTGCAGTTGGCGATTGCGATGCGCGCACACGGCCGCGGCGGACTGTTGCTTGTTGTACCGCCTGAGGGGGAACGATGGCACGAGTCGATTCTCTCGCCGATTCCCTACACGGTAATGCCGGCATTTTCCGGGCTCTTCGGGGATCTTCCGGTTGAGATTACCCGGCGCGCTGTGGACACCGTCGCAGGATTAACCGCAGTTGACGGGGCTACGATCGTCACGTTCGACTATCACCTCCTGGCCTTTGGAGCGAAGATCGTGCGGCGTTCGCAGTCCAAAACAATGGATCGTGTCCTCATTACCGAACCTATCTATGGCACTCCTGCACAGATCGTCGAGCCGGCGCAGCTTGGCGGGACACGGCATCTCTCGGCTGCTCAGTTTGTCTACGATCAGCGTGATTCAATCGCTCTGGTCGCTTCCCAGGACGGGCGATTCACCGTCTTCGAGTGGGCGCCGGCGGACGGAATGGTGCACGCCCACCGCATTGAAAGTGTGCTGATCTGATTACCGATGCCGCGCAGGAGGCATGAATTGACGGAGATACTGTTCGCTTTGCCGCAGAGCCGCTTTTCGGAGTTCGAGCGTGCCCTCGTAGCTGCGATCCTCCACCTCGACACAGACCGGCCCGTCATACACTTCGGTCAATACGGAAAAGAACTGGCTCCAGTTGACATCACCCAGTCCCGGTAGCTTAGGCGTGTGGTACTCGTTCGGATACGCAAATAGTCCAACATCATTTAAACGCTCCTTGTCGAGCCGGGCGTCCTTGGCGTGCATATGATGAAGCCGGTCCTTAAATTCGCGCAGCACCGATAGATAATCCATTCCCTGCCAGACAAAGTGCGACGGGTCGAAGTTCAATCCAAAATTCTTATGCGGAATATCGGAGAACATCCTGCGCCAGATTCTGGGCGACGACGCCAGATTCTTCCCTCCGGGCCATTCGTCGCGCGTGAACGACATCGGACAATTTTCAATGCCGATGTTGATGCCCTGGTCGGCTGCGAACTGGATCAAGGGCTTCCATGTGGCGAGGAACCGCGGCCAGTTCTCGTCGATCGTTTTCGTCCAGTCGCGGCCGATAAACGTATTTACAACCGGCAGCGATAGCTTTCGCGCCGCCAGTATGACCAGCCGGAGATGCTCGACATAAAGGGCGGCTTCGGCTTCATCGGGAGCCAGAGGATTCGGATAGTAGCCCAGGCCGCTGATCGATACTCCGGTTTCAGATATCACCCTCTCGATTTCCGCTACGGCCGCGTCATCGAGTGCGCCAACGTCGATATGCGTCACGCCGGCATACCGGCGCTCGGCCTTTCCCTTGGGCCAGCACATTACCTCGACCGAGTCGTAGCTCGCTTCGCGGGCGAACGAGAACACTTCTTCGAATGTGAGATCCGGAAGGATCGCACTGACAAAACCAAGCTCCATCATCAGAAACGATGGTAGTGGATTTGTCGCGGTTGCCGGAGCCGGGCCTATCGCGGATTAGAAAGTCAGCTTCTCGATCAGAGCGTTGAGGCTGGCCTGCTGTGCCTGCTGCTGCTTGCGTAGAGCGGATTGCTGATCGCGCAGTTGCGCGATCCTGGTCTCGGTGGCGGCGAGCTGATTGGCATATCGCGATACTTGATCCTGCTGTCCGGGAACGGAGGTCAGCGATCGAATATTCTGACGCGCGCGCTCCTGATCCTGCCCCAGTTCGGCGATTTGCTTTTCCGTTACCCGCAGTTCTTCGTTTGTTGCCGCAAGCGAACTCTTGGCTGCGGCAATCTGCTCCAGGCCCTGGCGTGCGGCATCGGAGAGAGATTTGCTGCGCTGGTAGGTAATCAGCGTATCGGGTGTCGCGTCGGAGACCGCTTCGGTCGAGCTCAAGATTTCCTCTTCCACAACGGTAAGTTTCTCGTCGGCTTTCGGCCGCAACGTAAGCTCGAATCTCCGGGCAGTGGTGGTGGTCTCAGCCGGTTGCTGCCCTATGATCTTGGCATTCGGGTTTAACGGGTGTTCGATGATCAGCTTCTTTTCGCTGGCCGCGATGTTGCGTACGGTATAGGTCGTCGTTGTGCGGTGGGCAGTCCGGATGGTTAATACGCCCCTTGTGAGCTTCACATCCTGCACCGTTTCCTCGCCCGAATCGATACGATTCTCAACGCGCGTACCTTGGTCAACCGCATAGCCGATCAGGCGGCGATCGCCCTGCTTCACCAGGTCCACCAATGCCTCGCCGGCATACGTGCCGCCGTCGAAGACGGTGATCGGCCCGGCATCGAGCGTTTTCCCCGTCGAATTGGTCAACTCAGCGGCATTCATCGGATGCAGTCCTGAAGTCCAGATCAGCAGCTTGCGGGCGCCAAGTTTCTGTTGCACGAACGGAAGCATGGCGGATTCATTCTTCTTGACGGTGACCGGAGTGGAGAAGCTGTACTCGAACAGCTCGCCCACTTCACGTGTCTCGGCAGTACCGGCTACGTCCGAGGGCGCCACCGTGGTCATTTCTCTCACCGGACCGGCTTTTAGCCGTGCAGCGGGCGGCGGCGCCGGGGCTTGAATACCGCCTGCTATGCCAGCCGCAACCGCAGCCTCATAACGCCTGGGAGCAGCGGCTGCCGCGTCCTGGCTTTCCACTGTTCTACGCGCGATATAACGCGGCGCATAGAGTTCGGTCAGGAAACTCACGGGCCGCCCGCTGACGAGCGCAAGCCGGATGTTCTGCCAGTCCTCGCCGGTGGTGTTATCGATGATTGCCCAACCCTCAAGCATTGCGTTCGTGCCGCTTTCGAGTAAAAGCCTGTAGCTCGTCTTCCAGGCTGGAGCTGGGGCCATATAGGACACACTCAGAGACCGTGGTCCCGCGCCCGTGGAATCGAAATAGATGCTCTTTTTCTCTTTGGAACGCGAAGCGGTGAGCGTGGCCAGATAATCGCGTAGCTGCTGTTCGAGGTCCGGATCGCCAAACTTGATCCCACTCACGCCGGCAAGGTCGAGAGACCGTACCTGTCCATCTTCCTGAAGAATCAGGATCTGTTCACGATCCTGTCCGTCCGCGCCCTTCAGCGCGCGACTGCCGGTAACAATTCCCTTCACCGTTCCGGAACCGGTCGCCAACTCCACCTTCGCGCCTTTCACCTGATCGAATAGCGCCGAGATCGATTGCCCGGCACCCAACCGGAATGGATACTCGCTGAGCTTTCGATCCAAAGGCTCAGCGGAATCGTAGCGGACACCGGAAACAGCCTTCCCGGACGCATCCCGGATCGTCAGCGACTTGAGCACGTCGTTCATTTCGTCTGCGCGAAAGTCCAGCCTGGCCGACTCGCCCGCTGGTACTTCTCCGCTGCGTTCGAAATACCCGGCGCCATTTTTGTAAAGAATTACCTCCCGAACGGGAAGTTCCGCCGCGGCACTGCAGATTTTACAAGTTATGCCGATGATAAGAATCAGCGTAGGTTTCACTCGTAGGATCATGTTGTAGTCCGTTCATAACATGTCTTCACATTCCGAATCCTTTCAATAGTCGGGTTCGGATGGCTTGACAGTCGCAGTGGTGGGCGTCAGACTTTGAATTGACGCGTCCGCTTTGGGAAATAGCCGCGGGTACTACCGCTCTCTTACCGCGAAATACTTAGGAAACATATTGCGTCGACTCTTATTTTTTTGCGCGGCACTGCTCGTTGTGTCAGTTCCGCTGATGGCTCAAGGGGGCTTTGGCTCGAGTTTCGGTGGCGGGTCGTTTGGTGGTCCCTCGGTACTTGGCCGGTCGATGGGGGCTCGATTGGGGGCAAGCAGCAGGCAGGTCCGTCTGCGGCCATACATAAGCCTGCGCGGAATTCATGACAGCGGGCTCACCGCTGCGCAAACGACGCCGGACGGAGAAGTTATCCCCGGCCGTACTCTGGCCGGGTATCAGGCCAATGCCGGTCTATATGGAACGAAGGCTTGGCGATCCCAGCAATTGGCTCTTGGCCTAAACGTCGGTTATCAGGACTATTCGGGCCGCAACGGCGGCATGACTTTCGTCACGAATGGGGGCTACACGGCCCAACTGAATAACCGCACGACATTTCTATCGTCGTTCGCCGTCGGCAGTACCAATCGTGCTTACGGCTACGGCCTTGGGTTCCTTAATTCCAATCTGGGTCTTGATCCGACTTCGGAACTTACCCCCGAGGATGACGATTTTTACGACAACCGCACCACGTATGGCAGCAGCATGAATACGCTGAGCTACATGTTCTCGCAGCGTACCTCGGTGTCGGCAACGGGCGGAGTGTTCATGATGAACCGGTCGAATGGCTTGGTCAGTTCCCGCGGAACCTCGGCGTCAGGAGATATTGCCTATCGCCTCTCGCGCCGGCAGACCATTTCGGTTAGCTATTCCTTCCGTGAATTCAATTTCGACCAGCAGTATGGCAACACGTTTATGCAGATGATCGGTGTGGGCTACGGGTTCGGAATCGGACGAAACTGGAACGTCAACCTTCGTGTAATCGGCTATCGTATGGAAAGCGAAGGGCTTAGGCGAGTAGAAATCGACCCGGAAATCGCGGCGATTATCGGAACGTCTACCGGTTTTGAACCGTATTACCGCCTGAATTATCTTCCCGGGTATTTCGCATCCGTGGAAAGAGGTTTCCGGAACATGTCCATCAATGCGGCATACGGCAACACGATTTCGCCAGGAAACGGCGTCTACCTCACGTCGCGGCAGCAGCGCTGGAATGTCGGAATGACTTATACAGGAATTCACAAATGGAATTTCAACATCCGGGGCGGCTATATGGAGCGAAACAATATGCTGCGGTTTTCCGGACGCGCCAAGGGCTATAGTGCGGGGGCTGCAGCAGTGTACCGGATCGGCGGCGGGTGGCAGGCCACAGGCGGCGCAGCGTACCGCAATGTGAACTCGCAATCTGAAGGGACGTATTCCCGCCGCGGGTGGCGCTTTATGGCGGGTATTTCCTGGTCGCCAGGCGAGTTCCCGATGGCAATTTTCTAGGGACGCGGCCGGCTAGGTCAGTCCGGCCAATCGTTCCGCGAAGTTTCCGCCGGACTCCGACCAAAGCAGGCGCCTTGAAACCGGAAGCGCGGTCTCCAGGTTCTTCACCAGCGTCAGCAGGCTGCGGATGTTGTCCTGCACGTAGCGAAAACTGGGTGGGGATTCCGGAACCGGAAGAAATGCGCTTTCCTGCCCGAACTCAATCCGCTGATCCTCATCCTGTTCCCGTTCGAACGCCGGTCCATATGCCAGCAGTACGACGCGGGACGGTGTCAGCTTCCATCCTTCGCCTTCCTTCAACAAAAGATCCCACGCGCCTTCCAACTCGAAACAAACGTCCGTTGTCGTCCACTGGGCGGCCGCTTCCTCAATAGCGTCGAGGTCCTCCGCGCTTCCAAACGCTGTTTCGAGCATCGGAGGTTCCCTCGTGGAAACTGCTCGAACGGTAAACGTCAGTTGTGGCGACAAGCGTGAAAACGGAAAGGTCTTTACCAGAGTCCGAAACCGCGGGAGAACCGTGAGCGGCGAGGAATTCTTGAGCCACAACGATAGATAAAGTCGATCAGACATCCGTCTTCCATTCGAGCGCGTGTAACCGCTGGTAAGTTGTCTGCAGGTCTTCGGGCAAAACTCTGGTTTCTCCTACGGCAGTCATGAAGTTGGCATCGCCGGGCCAGCGAGGCAGAATGTGCAGGTGCAGATGACCGGCGACGCCCGCTCCGGCGCATTCGCCGATATTCCACCCCAGGTTCAGACCCGGGCACCGGTATATCTGGCGAAGATTTGATTCCGCTACTCGCGCAACCCGCACTGTTTCGATCAATGCCGCGTCTGGACAATCGGCCAGCGAAGAAACGTGGGCGTAAGGCACCACCATCAAATGCCCGCTTGTATAGGGAAAAGAATTTAAGACGATGTACGATTCAGAACCGCGCCAGACGACGAACCTTTCGGCGTCGTTGCGGGCGGAGGCAATTTCGCAGAAGATGCAACCAGCGGAAGAAACCTTGGCGGTGACATAGGCGTATCGCCAGGGGCTCCAAAGGTGGTCCACCGTCGCGCTTAGGCTACGGGCTCCGGCGATACGGGAGGCTCCGCTGGTGGCATCGAATTGGACGGCTGCTCGTCATCATTCACGAGATCCTTCAATTCCTTGCTCGGCTTGAAATAGGGGATCCGTTTGGCGGGGACTTCCACCCGTGCGCCCGTCTTTGGATTTCTTCCGATTCGGGCCTGCCGCTGGCGGGTGCGGAAGCTGCCGAAGCCTCGAATCTCTATCTTGTCTCCGTTGCGCAAGCTCCGGACGACACTGTCGAAGATAGCCTCCACGATCACTTCAGAATCCTTGCGCGTCATCTCCACCACGCGAGATACTTCTTCGATCAAGTCGGCTTTGGTCATTTGGTCCTTCTAATTATCTCCGTAACGAGCACTTAAATCTAAGGTTACTGCCCTTCGCCGGGTCCGCTCCCGCTAACGGCCTCCTCGAAGCCGGATGTTGCGGCTTCGGCGCGTTTCCGGTACTGACGCAGCCGATCCCGCTCCTCGTCATTGGCAATCGCTGCAACGCTAAGGCCAATTCGCTTGTCGGTCTCGTTCATTCTAATTATCTTAAAGTCCATCTCTTCGCCGATGGGCAGTGCCGTCTCGCCGGCACTCCGGTCGTTCGCTCCGGGGATTTCGGAATTATGGCACAAGCCCTCCACCCCTGGGGCGAGTTCCACAAATACGCCGAACTGCGCAGCTCTCTTCACTTTGCCGCGAACGATATCGTTCACCATGTGCTCGTGGAAGAAAGTTTCCCAGGCATCGGGTTGCAGTTGCTTGACGCCCAGCGACAGACGGCGGGCGTTCGTATCGATGCCGAGGATCACGGCCTGCAGCATTTGCCCTTTCCGGACGGCCTCGGAAGGATGTTTGATCCTCTTGGTCCAGGAGAAATCGGAGATATGGACAAGTCCGTCGATACCCTCTTCGATTTCGACGAATGCACCGAAATCCGTCAGCTTTCGCACACGGCCTTCTACCACCGAGCCAACGCTATACCGTTCGGCGACGGT
>CAYTVP010000233.1:0-7141 GCA_964441675.1 uncultured Solibacteraceae bacterium
TGAAAATCGCGGACCATCATCGGATAGGGGTGTGCGCCAAGTGCTGATCCCAACAGATAATAGGTGTTTTCGACATTGGTGACCCAGTCGCGCATCGCCTCGCTGATTGCATCCTTCAACGTGCGGCTGCCTGTCTTCACCGGCGTGACCTGGGCGCCCAGCAGACGCATGCGGAAGACATTCAAACGCTGGCGGCGCATGTCTTCTTCGCCCATGTAAACGACGCAGTCGAGCCCCAGCAGAGAGCAGGCGGTTGCCGTGGCGACGCCATGCTGTCCCGCGCCGGTTTCCGCAATAATGCGGCGCTTCCCCATCCGCTGCGCGAGAAGCGCCTGCCCGAGAGCGTTGTTGATCTTGTGCGCGCCCGTGTGCAGCAGGTCCTCGCGCTTCAGGTAGATCGAGGCGCCGCCCAGCTCGACGCTCAACCGGCGCGCCTGGTAAAGCGCTGTCGGTCGCCCGGCATAGTTCGCCAGCAGCGCAGCGAGCTCGCTCTGAAAGGCGGTGTCGTCGCGCGCCTTCAGATATTCCTGCTCCAGCTCCTCAAGCGGCGACATCAGTGTCTCCGGGACAAACCGCCCGCCCCATGGTCCGAAGTGTCCCTTTTGATCCGGCTGTGTGCTCATAGAGAATGAAATGCCTCTCTCGCTGCCGCGATGAATTCCCGTACTTTCGCGGCATCCTTGCGGCCGGGGGCTTCCTCCAGCCGGGAGCAGGCGTCAACGCCCCAGGGTCTGGCCACGCGGATCGCTTCGGCGACGTTCCCGCCATCGAGACCGCCTGCCAGCACGATCCGGTCGTCCGCACCCGCCGCGGCAGCCCAATCGAAGGATATGCCCTTTCCTTCCGAAACGTCCATAACGTACGCCTCGGCGGCTTGGCGATCCGCGCGAGGCTTTACCGCTCGCCAGATGCGAATGCCTTCCGGCGCCTCGTCGCCATAGATCTGGGCAACGTCCAGGCCGTCCATGTCTCCCGGATTTCCCACAAAGATTCCGACCTTCAATACAGGAAGTTTCTTCATCCAAGGCTGCGGAGTGATGTACCGAGGGCTGCCCGGCCAGAAATTAAAGCCGAGAGCGTTCGCTCCGGCTTCGATCGCCATCCAGGCATCGGGCTCGGTGGTTATGCCGCAAACTTTCACAATCAAGATGCAATCCCCGCCAGTGTTTCCGGTTGGCGCATGAACTGCTCGCCGATCAGGAATGCCTGGAAGCCCGCGGCCATCAATGTTTCGATGTCGGAGCGGCTGCGAATGGCGCTTTCACTCACTTTCAGGACGCCTGACGGGATCTCATCCGCCAGCGACAGCGAGGTATCGAGCGATTCTTCGAATGTCCTAAGACTGCGATTATTGATCCCGATAATCGAGGCGCCGGAATCGATGGCATGATGCAACTCTTCGCGGTCGTGAGCTTCGACCAGAACGTCCATCCCGAACGATTCGGCCAGGATGCGTAGCGTGCGCAGACGGCTGGTGTCGAGCGCGGCGGCGATCAGCAGAATGGCATCGGCGCCCGCCACGGCGGCTTCTGCCACTTGAATCTCGTCGATCAGAAAATCCTTACGAAGAACCGGTACCCTGACCGCGCTGCGCACCTGCCGCAGATCGTCAAGCGACCCGCCGAAGTACTCGCGGTCCGTCAAAACGGAGATGGCGGCAACGCCTGTTTCCGCATAGCGGCGCGCTTGCGCCACCGGGTCGAAATTTTCGCCGGCAAGCCGGCCCTTACTGGGCGATTTCCGCTTGATTTCCGCGATAATTGCCGGCCTCCGCGCGGCCAAAGCAGCAAGAAAGCCACGCCGTTCCCGGAGGGTTTCGATCTCTGTACGTTTGGTAGCGAGGATGCGGCTCAGGATGTCCGCCATCGAAGCCTCATCGTATCATGCGGGTATGGCTAACCGGCGACTAAGCTATCAGCGGGAGACGCTTTGAAGAAAGCGCTCTTTTTGGCAGCCTTTTCCCTGCCAATGTTTGTAGAGGCGCAAATTCCTGGACTGCCAGCGGCTCCCGAAGCTCCGAAAGCGGCTGCGATTGAGGATCCACTGGGGCGAGAGAGTCCCCGATCGTCTCTGATTCGGTTTCTCCGCGCGGTGGAGGACGGACGCTACTATCAGGCGGCGCAGTATCTGCAGATTCCCGCTTCCGCCGTGAATACGAGGGGCGTGCGATTGTCCCAGGAACTGCAGGTACTCTTCAATTCCGGCTACACCGGCGCGCTGAACCTGATCTCGGATAGACCGGAGGGAACCGATGACGAAGGCTTTCCGGCGAACAAGGAGAGTATCGGTTCCTTTGTCGAGGGTGACGAATCCGTCGACGTCGTGATGGTGCGTATCCAGGACGCGACGGCCGGCCAGGTGTGGGTGATTGCAGAAGAAACGCTCGTCAGAGTACCGCCGCTGGCGGCGAAGGTCGGCGGATTTGAGTTGGCCAAGTCGGTCCCGAAGGAGCTACGCGCGCGTTTCTTAGTCTTGGCGATCTATCAGTGGATCGGGGTGGCAGTTCTGCTGTTGATTTGCCACCTGATCGCAATCGTAGGTGCAAAACTCCTCATCAAGGCCCTGCGCCGGGCGCACCTGGAGGTCGGAAGTGTGCCTCAGGGCATTATCCTGCTCGTCACGCTCTTCCTCCACTCCCGCGTGATCGAGATCCTTAGTATTCCGCTGCTCTACGTGCTCTATTACAAGCGCGTTGTCGGCATTGGCCTCCTGCTGGCGATTACATGGCTGCTGTTGCGTGCGATCGATGCCGCCGCAGACCGGTGGCGCACGCGGGCAGTCACCCGAGGCAAGCTGGCGGCGGGGTCGTGGATCGTCCTGGTCCGCCGGATGTTGAAGTTCTTGGTAGTAGGCGCCGTTGGTCTGATTATCCTCGCGTCATTCGGCGTGAATGTGTCCGCCGCGCTGGCCGGCGTCGGCATCGGCACGCTGGCCATCGGATTCGGCGCGCAGAAAACGATCGAGAATCTTTTCGGCGGCGTGTCGATAGCGTCGGACCAGGTCATTCGCGTGGGTGACACCTGCAGTCTCGGCGGCCGTATTGGAACTGTTACGGATATAGGGCTCCGGTCGACAAGAATGCGTACCATTGAACGCACGGAGTTGTCGGTTCCCAATGGAGTGCTGGCGGCGATGAATGTGGAGAACTTCTCGCCGCGTGATAAGTGGGTGTTCAACACGAAAATTGGCGTCCTTTACCAGACGACGCCTGATCAGCTAAAGAAAGTGCTCAAAGATATCCGCGAACTATTCGCCTCTCACGGAAAGCTCGAATGGCCAGGCGGACGCGTGTGTATGGTGAACTTCGGCGATAGCGCTATCGAGATCGAGATCTGGGTCTATGTGCTGACACCGAACTTTCCCGAGTTTGTCGAAATCCGAGAGAACCTTCTCCTCAGGATCATGGAAATCATTCAGGCAGCAGGAACTGACTTCGCATTTCCGTCTCGCACGATTTACGTCAAGACGGATCCGGGCGGCTCAGCGGAACTTCCCTTGCCACCGGATCCCGGCACGCCATAGCTGCGGCGCAGCGATCTGCGCCGCAGGTGTTAAGCCCGACAGGTAAACGCGGTCGAAGGCATTTTCGAGCGCGAAGTGCACGGCGAAGCCGCGGGCCAGCTGCTGTTGAGCCACCAGGTGGAACACGGCATATCCGGGCAGGATCTGAGTGTTCCGGTCGTCTTCGAACTGCAACGAAGAAGCCCGAAGTCCTCCGGACAGCAACGTACCGTTCCGCTGCCAGGTAAGCTGCGACGAGCCCTGATTTCGCGCCACTTGCGGGATTCGCGCGGCGGAATCGAATCGGGAGTCCGCAAATAAGTACGAGGAATCCCACGTCCACAGTCCCAGGGTATAGCGGAACGTGGCTTCCACACCCCGGGCAAGGGCACCGTCGATATTCTGCCGCTGCCGGATGATCTGGTTGGGGGAGGTACTGAGCGTGACATTGCCGATCAGGTCCGTTAACTCATTGCGGTAAGCCGTTACAGAAAAGCGCGTGCGCTCGCCCACGATATCCACTCCCGCCTCAGCTCCGAAAAGCGCTTCGGGACGAAGCAGATCGTTGGCCTGCGTGATCGTATTGCCTGCGCGGAACTCGCGGTAAAGCTCATTGAGCGTTGGCGCGCGGAACGAGCGGTACGCGGAACCGCGAAATCGCAGCCAGCGGCGGCCATAAGCCAGTCCCCCGCTGGGAGAATAAAATGTGCCCCCGTTCGACAGCCCGGTCCATTGGTAGCGCGATCCGAAAAAGAACCGGAAGTCTTTCCAGGCCGCATCCCCCTGCACAAACATGCCGCGCTGGACGATCGTACCCCCGCCCTGGCGCATTCCCGTCGGCACCAGATAGTCGAACGACGTACCGCTGGATCTCAAAAAGTCCCCGCCAGCAGTGAGATTCAGCCCGGGATGATGGAAACTGGCGAAACCGGCGCCGCCGGTGGCATCTGCCGGAACGCTTTGATTGACTGTCAGGCGTTCGGTGTTGCGATCTGCCGAGATCGCCGAAAACGACGCATGATACTCCTGCCGCTGATGAAAACCGAGGAGCGATAATGCGGAGTCCCTGCTCCCGAAGGTCCGTGCATAGTTCCCGGACACGGAGCCGAGGGAAGTAGAGTTCTTTGTCAGCTTCGTGCCGTTATCCCGTTCCTCCGCGATGATGTCGCTTTTCAATACGAAACGGTCGCGGGTCCCGACGAAATCGAACTTCACCATCGGCGCGACATAGCGGACATTTGCCGGAGTATCGGCATCGCCTCGAATGGATTCCGGCACGATGTAGTATCCGTCCGTGGACAGAGTGCGTACTCCAGCCGTGATCCCGTACCGGTTGCGAAAGAAATTCGTATAGGAAGCTGAAGGCATCAGTGTTTCTTTCGCGCCGCCCTCGAATCCGAAGGAGACATTTTCGTGGTTCGGCGTAGGCGACAGAAAGTTGATCGCTCCGCCCATCGCCCGGTCCCCGAAGACGCTCGTAGTGGCGCCGCGGGAAATTTCCGTTCGCTCTACCATGTCCGGGGCGATGCGTCCCCATATCACCCAACCTCCAAACGCGTCCGTCACCGGAATACCATCGGACAAGACGAGCGTCCGGCTGGTTCCGCTCGATCCGATGCCGCGCAAGGATACTCCTTGGGTCGTTGGATTTGCGGAAAGACTGGAATTCCTGCGCAACAGCGTAAATCCGGGTACGAGACGTAAGCGGTCATCGAGGTTTACGCCGGGCATCTTGCGGACTTCCTCCGCGTCGAGAATCGTCAAAGATGCCGGCGTCTCGGCCGACACCCTTTCTGTCACGGTGATTGTGCTTCGGATCGGTTCAGGCGCCGGTACCGTTTCGGAAAATACGGACAGACCGGGCGTCGCGCAGACTAAGCACCACAGAAATGGCTTCGTTTTCTTCAACATCTAACGGGGCAGCCGAGGCGGAAGGCTCAACCAAGGCCAGGAATCTCAGAATAGCGTATACGTCGGCAGTATCCGGGCATGTGAGGTCGCATTGCTGAGTGCGAAAGCGAAACGCGGCACTGCGTTCGTCCAGGCTCCATGCCAGGTAGGCGCAACAGTGAACGGCGTTTTCGAACCACTCCTCGGCACCGGGTGGGACGCCGAGGTCGAATACGATCTCGACTGTGGGCTGTTCATGGCGGACGTACTCGCGCACCTGAAGCTCGCCCGTATGCGCGGTCATCTTCCAATCGAGATGGCGAACATTTTCATTGTGCTCATAGGGCCGGATTCTGTGAAAGTCATCGCCCCTGCCCTGGAGCCGCGTTAATACCTCGCCGTCCAGGCCGGCCAGCAATTCTTCAAAGCCGGGCTGCGGCTCGATCGAAGGATAGACCAACACATCGCGATCGATGGCGACACGGAACCGCCTTTCGGTGAACCCGAAAGGGAATTTTGTCGACAACAGGAAGCTGTCTTCGCGATACTGGCCGCGGCGCGGAAACACGAGCGTCACCGGCTCTTCCACCGCGGCGCCGCCGGGCAGAACGGGAAAGAAGACCGGCTGCGAGAATCCGCTGTCGGGGCCGCCCTCAAGCTGAATCGAGAATGACGGCATCCAGGATTTCGTATTTCGAATGCGGAGGTGGCCGGTGGCGGGGATTCGCGCCGCGAGGTGCCCTGGCATTTCGAGGTCGACATGCAGCCCGCCCAATCCCAGGCGGCTGACGAAGCCCGATACAAGCAACGCAGACAACATCACGGCCAGAATCAGGAACAGCAGATTGTTGGCAGATAGAAACGCCGAGATGCCGACGAGCAGGGTTGCGGCTGTATAAACCAGACCGAATCGGGTAACGCGCTGGTGGACTCCGCCCGTTAACTTTCTTCGCAGCCATTGCGCCGCCATTTCCATGACGCGCCTCCTTCTGCCGGGCGGGACAATGCCATGCTTAGAGCTTGTCACAGACACACGCACAGGGTCCAAGCCTCCATCGAAGCCTGACGCTGGCGCAGCTGGTAGTTACGGGCGTCATCATGATCCAGCCAACCGCGCCGATGCCCCTGTTCGGTGTCGTGGCGATGGAGGCTCGTGGTCACGTGGTGACGGCGGTTCTGGTCGCCATGGTCGCGATGCTGTTCACTGCCGTCAGCTATGGCCGCATGGCGCGAGTCTATCCGAGTGCTGGGTCGGCATACACTTATGTCGGCAAGGAACTGCACCCGGCGTTCGGATTCATCTGCGGCTGGTCGATGCTGATGGACTACGTCTTGAATCCTGTGATCTGTACGATCTGGTGCTCCAAGGCGGCCGCGAATTTTCTACCGGGCGTTCCCTATCCGGTCTGGGCCACGATCTTTGCGGGAACATTCACCCTGCTGAATATCCGCAAGATCGAAGCATCGGCCCGCACGAACATGATCCTCGCGGCGGTGATGGGGTGTGTCATCATTGCCTTCCTGGTGGCCGCCTCGCGATTTCTTCCGGGGGCCGACCTTACACGTCCGTTCTACGATCCTTCGACCTTCGATTGGGGGACGTTTTCTACCGGGACATCGCTCGCGGTGCTGACGTATATCGGCTTCGATGGCATATCGACGCTATCGGAGGAGACGAAAGACCCCAGGCGGAACATTCTGCTGGGCACGGTTATTGTCTGCCTGGTCATCGGCGCCTTGTCCGCTGTCG
>CAYTVP010000234.1:0-7104 GCA_964441675.1 uncultured Solibacteraceae bacterium
CCCACAGCCGTTTATCATGCCCGACCGGTTCGTAATCGCCGGACATGCCGACGGAAGCGCGATCACACCGGATCATCCAGCGCGGCCGGGCGAGGTCATCGTGTTGTGGGTGACGGGATTGGGGAGAACGTCGCCCGATGTCCCCAACGGGCAGATTGCAACAACGGCGTCCGATGTTCTCCGCAGAAACGAGTTTCGCGTGTACATGAACGGCTATCCTCTGCCGCCCTGGATGGTAGAGTATGCAGGTTTGACGCCTAGCATGGCCGGTTTATACCAGGTGAATTTCCGAGTGCCTTTCGACGCTCCAATCGACCCCGAGATCCGGCTGGGCTATGAGGAGCCTACTAGCGAGCCGCAGGTGAAGCTCGCCATCCGGCCGGAATGGTGGATTCCAGAAACTCCCGATCCCTCGACATCGCCTGAAGAACCTGCTCACGGCTCCAGGTAATGACACGATCGCCGTGTTCGGCCCCGCCCATCGGGTACTCGAAGTGAAGCTGGATCACGCCGGGTTGGGCGAGCGGAAGCTGGAAGAAACCACGGAAATCGACCATGCCTTCGCCGAGAGGGCACCATTGAGGCCGCCATTGCGCTTTCCCATTTTTCTTCCAAAGAAAATCCTTCACCGCCAACCCCGTCAGGTAGCCATCGCAGAGGCGAGCTGAGTTGATCCAGCCTCCGAATCCGCCCTCGACCGTCGCATGGCCGATGTCGTAGTTGATGGCCAGATGCTTGGCGTCGATGCCTTGAACCACCTGGTGAATGTCCCAAATGGAGGCGCCAAACTCATTGATGCCGGAGTGCGTGTGGTAGATGCCGCACACCTGGTACCGCACTGCGAGTTCCGCCAACCGCTTAGCCTCCTCGCGGTAGAAAGAGATTTCCTCCGCCACGGGACGGTCCCGGTGATATTTCCATCCACCCCAGCGAAAGTAGCGAATTCCTGAATCGGCCATCGCGGCCAGAATCGTTTTTGTCTCGGGCGCGCCGGCGGACTGGACCGCTGTCGTGATCATCGGCAGCTCCAGGCCGCGCGCGCGAATTTCCTTCGCCGCCTTAGCCAGATCCTTCGTGACGTTTGCCGGCTCGACGTGGCCACCTTTCCGCACCGTCAGATCGATGGCGCGAAACCCGGCTTCTTGCGCCGCATCCGCCATTGCCGGCACCGCCAGCCATTGCAGATGCTTTGAGAATATGGCGATCGGAGGCACCTCGGGTCTCGATGGCTGCGATCGACCGACCGTCACGGCTGCCGCCTGCGCCGCGAAGAACTCGCGCCGTGTCACGTGTTCAGTCTAGTACACGCGCGCGTAAGGCACGCCCTGCCGCTCGATGCGCAGCAATTGGTTATACTTCGCCAGCCGTTCGGATTGATTGACGCTGCCCACCTTGATCTGGCCCGCGCCGGTGGCGACCGCAAGATCGGCCATGGTGGTGTCCTCGGTTTCGCCGGATCGCGCCGACACGACGCAGCGGAATCCGTTGAGCCGTGCCAGGTCCATCACTTCCAGCGTTTCGGTCAAGGTGCCGATCTGATTCATTTTTACAAGTACAGCGTTGGCTGCGTTCTCATCGATACCGCGCTTCACGCGTGTCGGATTGGTGGTGAACAAATCATCGCCAACAAGCTGCACGCGCTTTCCCAGGCGCTCGGTTAATATCTTCCAGCCATCCCAATCGTCTTCGGCGAGCGCGTCCTCAATGGAAACGATCGGGTAGTAGTCGCACCAGCGCTCGAGAAGGTCGATCATTTCCGCGGAGGTGAGCGAGCGGCGTTCTCGTGCCAGGTGATAGCGGCCTTCCCAATAGAAGTGTGTCGCGGCGACATCAAGGGCAATCGCCACTTCATCGGGTCCGGCGGCTTCGATTATCAGATCGAGCGCCGCTTCATTCGACGCCAACTGCGGAGAGAACCCGCCCTCATCTGCCTTAAGTGCCGACCCGCCGCGCTCCTCGATAATCGACTTCGTCTGGTTATAGACCCGAACCACCCGTTCTAATGCTTCCGAGTAAGTGTTGCACTGCAGCGGAACAACGAGGAAGTCCTGCAAGTCGAGATTACGGGAAGCATGGAGCCCACCGCTAATCAGATTCACCATCGGCGTAGGAATGCTGGCGGGATATCCGGCGAAGAGGCTCTTCCACAGGGGAGTCTTCTGGGATATGGCGTTGGCCTTCGCTACCGCCATCGATACCGCCAACGTGGCGTTGGCACCGAGGTGCTTGACGCTGCGAAGATAGTCGTCCACTTCCGCCTGCGTGCCCATTCCCGCGACCGCTGGCGCAATCGTTTCCTCAACATTCCTCACCGCGGTACGTACACCCAGGCCGCCGTACCAGGAGTCTTCTTTGTCGCGGAGCTCCAGTGCTTCGTGAGTGCCGGTAGAAGCACCGCTGGGGGCGATCGCGCTCGCAACAGACCCATCGGAAAGTGTGATTTCGGCCTCTACTGTCGGCCGGCCACGCGAATCCAAAACCTCAAGCGCCGTGACTCGCAGAATCGGTTTCATGCCAGCCGCTCCCATACGGCATCAAGCGATGCCGGTGGATGGAGGATCAGCCAGCGTGCAATCTCCCGAGCTTCGGTTTTTTCTTCTTCCATAGTGATGTAGTCTTCCTTTGACTTTCCGTCGATTCGCGCCAGCAATAGGCAGCCTAACTCGCGCACGGTATTGGATTCGACTTCCGGATTGCCCTCGTAGGCTTGCCAATAGGCGCCAGCCACCTTGAGGTAATCCATGCGGCGGCCAGGAAAGTGGATTGCCGTCAGCAGCAGGTGCGTCAGGCAAAAGGCGACGTCGAACGCGGGGTCGCCCCAGTGCGCCACTTCGAAATCGAGCATCAACACGCGATCGGAATAGAGGAACAGATTCTTGGGCGAATAATCGCCGTGTACCAGCGTGACACGATGCGCCAGCATGCGGTCGACCTCCGCATTGATCGCGGGAGCCAGATCCGGGTGCACTTGCGCCACCTTCCGGTGATACGGGTCGACGCGGCCTTCGATAAAAACATTCTGGTCCGAGAACCATTGCCGGGCTCGCGAGTCTGTCGCCGCCCGGCGGTGCATCTCGCCCAGCAGGGAGCCCACCATTGCTCCCGCGTTCGGGTCCGCGTCGCCCGCGAGCAGCGCCGCCTTCCACAGTTTTCCTCCGGACGGCGCGCACGTCATGCCGAAGATAAAATTCTCATCGTCGTGGAAACGAACTGCCGGCGCGCAGCCGGGTAATAGATCGCCGAGAAGCTCCATGCAGCGCCGCTCATTGAGAATGCGCCGTTGATCGAAAAGCCACTCTTCGGGCACGCGCAATCGTGGAAGCGATTGCTTAAAAACCAGACAGCCCGAATCGGTTTCCGCCAATAAGACGATATTCGACACTCCGCCGCCTAGTTCGCTGCTTTGCCGGACGTCGAATCCGTGCCCTTCGAGGTATCGCTGCGACAGTTCTTCCACCGCCATGAGATTCTAGTGTTGCATTGGATCCGCAGGAAGTATTGGAAACTGCGCCGGACTCGCCGGCCGTGTTCGCGATTTTTGCGGAGGAGGGTGCGCCCTATCTGGCGCGCACGACGATGCTGCGGCGGCGTCTGCGGCGCCTGCTCGGTCCGAACTCGCGTTTGTTCTCCCTGCGTGATGTCGCGCGACGCGTGGAGTATGTTCTAACCGCTTCAAAGCTGGAATCATCGCTGACTTATTACCAATGGGCGAAGCGTCACTTTCCCGACGATTGGCAGAAGCGCCTGCGGTTGCGCTGGCCGAGTTGGGTGAAGCTGATCCTGTCGAACGAATTTCCGCGTACGCAAGTAACGGCTAGGCTCACCGGCGGTGCAGCCCAATTTTATGGGCCGTTCCGTTCGCGCGTAGCCGCCGAGCAGTTCGAAGCGGAGATGCTCGATTTGTTTCAGGTGCGGCGATGCCAGGAGGATCTGGCACCTTCGCCGGAGCATCCCGGCTGCATCTACGGGGAAATGAATCTTTGCCTGCGTCCCTGCCAGCAAGCTGTGACCGCGGACGAATATTCATCCGAAGCCCGCCGACTCGGCGCCTTCTTAGGCTCCGGCGGCGAATCGCTGCTTGAAGCCGTCGCTGCGGCGCGGGAACGCGCCAGCGAAGACCTGGAGTTTGAAGAAGCCCAGCGCCAACATAAACGCTATGAAAAGATTCAGCGGGTACTGAAACTCCGCGATGAGCTTTCGACCGATATCTCTACGCTGTGCGGAATCGCGGTGCTGCCGTCCGTGACGGCCGGATGCGTCCGGCTGCAGCCGTTGTCCGAAGGCTGGTGGCAAACCGCAATCGAGTTCGCGCTGGATGGGGCGGGGCATTCCGGACAATCGATGGATACACGCCTGCGCGAGACACTCGAGAACCCGCCGGTATCGCGTGGAACTACGACCGAGCGGAACGAGCATGTGGCGCTTTTGGCGCAATGGTTTTATTCGACATGGTGCGACGGCGAATGGCTGCCGTATCCAATCTCGTATCGAAGACTGGTGAAGGCGATCAGCTCTGTTTTGCGGTCTTCAGCCATGCCGCCAGGTCCGCCTGCAAGCCCTTAAAGATTTCCGGATATTCCTGGGCGCGAGTACGGCGCTCCCCAGGGTCGTCGTGTACGTTATACAGCCAGCGATTCTCGCCAATCTGGAGCAGCTTCCAGTCGCCCTTCATTGCGGCTTGCATATTCCAGCCTTCGACTGTGAATTCCCAGAATACCGTCCGGTCCGGCGGAGGCGACACTCCGCGCCAGACGTCAAGCATGTTGGCACCGTCCACCTTCCACGAAGGATCTGGCGTTACGCCCGCGGCGGCAAGGAAGGAAGGCATTACGTCGGTCATGTGAATTACCGCGTCGCTGCGTTTGCCCGCGAGAACCTTACCGGGCCAGCGCACAAAGCTGGGCATGCGAATACCGCCTTCTTCGAGCGACCGTTTTTGCCCGCGGAAGGGACGGTTCGAGTCGTGGAATGCGGGCGCGCCATAGGTACGCTCTTCGAAAGTGGCTCCATTATCGGATGAGAAAACGATCAACGTGTTGTCGCGTAGACCGGCATCGTCGATCGTTTTAACGATGCGCCCGATTGCCGCATCCAATCGCTCGATCATCGCCGCATAGTGGGCATTCACCGGTTTCGCCGGGTCTTTCTCGGCAAACTTGCCGCGGTACTTCTTCAGATTTTCCTCGGGCGATTCCACCCAAAAGTGCGGTTCGATAAATGGCAGATATAAGAAAAACGGATTGCTCTTGTTGGCATTGACAAATTTTGCGCCTTCTTCGACGAGAAGGTCGCAGCTATAGCCGGAGACATCTTCCTGCGTCCGGCCGCGCCAGAACTTCTTCGGGAAATGCTCCCAGGCTTCACGCGCATCGCCATAGCCATAAGTCTGGTCGAAGCCCTGGTCGAGCGGGTGCGTTACAGGCCCGAGTTTCTCATTGCCCTTATGCCATTTGCCGGAAAGAGCGGTGCGGTACCCCGCAGACTTCAGCGCTTCGGCAATTGTAGTTTCCGCACCCGGGATGTCTACCTGGTTGTTGCGAACACCGGTATGAATGCCATAGCGACCCGTCAGCAGAGCGGCACGCGAGGGAGCGCACAGCGGATACGCTGTATACCAGCGGTTGAAGATTGTGCCTTCCGACGCGATACGGTCCAGGTTCGGCGTCGACCATTCCCTTCGGCCATTGAAGCCGACGTCGTTGTAGCCCATGTCGTCCGCGTACAACATCACGATGTTGGGCTTCGAAGATTGCGCCGGGACAGTCGAAGCTGCCGCCAAGGCCCCCAAGAGTTCGCGCCGGGAGAACATGTTCAGGCCAGCTCGAATTCCCTGGAATCGACATGCTTGCCGGAAGCGTCAACGGTGCGCAGGAAGTACTTACTCGACGTGCCGAATGGCTGTGCCTGGCCATCGTTATATTCAAAGGGGTCCTGGGAGATTTGCGGCTCATAGGGCAGCGATACCGCTTTCTGTCCATCTCGCCAGATTTCATACCGGACGATCGGATAAGCTCCGGCGTAGGAGGTAGACCAACGTATGCGGCCTTCGCCCGAGTTGCGGCGATCGACGGTGATCGTTTCAGGCGCCATAAGACCTTTTGATGCTAACTGGAAGAAATTGGTGTCCGTGGAATGCCTGGCAGCGGTCTCGTCTTCAATGCGCTTCCGCGCGGCTGCGTCGAGCTTGTCGAGTTGGCAGGCGGCGAGGTTCGCCACAAGTTGATCTTGTCGAGGGTCGTCGTTCTTATCAGTCAGTCCGATGCCGGTGATCAGTGTCGACACTCCGTCAATCGATAACGTGTAGCGTAGAAAGTCTTTGTAATCCACCTTTCCCGGCTGCCCAACTGTGAGAACGCTTTGCCCTGGCTGCGATGCGTACTTTTTCTCAAGACCGTAGAAGACACCGTCGGCGAAGATCTTCATGCCGATAATTCCCATATTCTTCGCCCGGGCGACGGGCACCGAATTGTACTGGTGACAGGCAGCGTGCTTATCATTCGGATTCAGCGCCACGAGCAGCGTTTCGATATCGTTGCCTGTGTCGCGCCGCATTGCGTACATATGGACGTACGGATTCGAGTGGCCGGTGATTCCAATGTGGCGGATGTATTTTTTTTGGCCGGGGTTTAGTCCGGTGCGGTTCGAGCCATCGCGGAAATCCCGGAGCGCGGCCATAACACCCACGCGGGGAAGATTTTTATCTTCCGGATTGTCATAGCCTTCGAACGCCGCGTCCACGTCGCTGTTCTGCACCAGCGTGTGTATCTGCATCAGATCGATGTAAGCTCCATCGGGAATGCCGCCTTTGCCATCGCCGAAGAACTGGCTGAGAGCGCGAAGCAGGTCGTCAACCGCCAGTTTCATCCCGCTGCCCGCGCGCCCCACTGGCTGCGCATCGCCGCGAACGATTGCCGTGCGAAGGCTGGTCTTCGTCGCAAGAAATAGGCGACCTCGCAAAGCGGCATCGTAGCCAGGCTGCCCCGGAATCAAGTTCAGGGCACGGAATGCTTTGCCGTAGTTGAGCTGGCTGTTCTGATAGTTATTCGCCGTCTCGAGATACGTAATGCCGCTTCGGACAGCCTTCACGACGATCGCAACGCCTTC
>CAYTVP010000235.1:0-1159 GCA_964441675.1 uncultured Solibacteraceae bacterium
CAGGATCCGCAGGTTGGTGTCATTGATCTTTTGCACCAGCGCGGGCGCGCCTCCGCCGTCCGGCACCACCGACACCGTAAAGGGCTTGTTCCCAATTACCGTGTAGGTTGCGAGCTGGGAATCCGGCGGAACAGCCGGCCATGACGGTACGGGCGGAATCGGCTTTGTATCGCTGACCGTGCATGCGGGGGCGGGAGACGGACGGTTGTGGTGAAACACTTCTCCGGTCCCCGGCGGTATGGTGGGCGTACCGATCGAGGGAAGACCGACAACTGGTTGACCGGTCTCGACCAGCGCCAGCTGATTTTGATTGGCGGGTGGAGCTTGCTCATAAGCCGGATAGGGCGTACAGGCAGCTGGGCCTGGTTCGTAACTCGGGTCCGTAATGGTGACTGTCCAAAGGAAGCATCCTTCCGCCGGGCAAGCGTAGTAGGATTCGTGCGTATTCTGCGGGCACACGTTTGCCGGATCGGAACTATCGCAGCTTCCGAGTGGCGATGGGCCATGAGCGTTCGGCACGTTCTGCATCACGTAGAAAAACAGCATGCCCGTGGCGGAGTCGTAGAAATACGTGTTCTCTCCCACCTTCAGACTGTCGATGTTATCCACCGGGCTGAGCTGCGTCTTGGGATAGCGCTGTCCCGTCGATGCATTGAATCCATCCGCCGGACAACCGCCCTTGACGTTCGTTGGGTTGGCATCGTCCAATCCGTCGCAGTTCGGCAGGAAGTTCCAAAACTTCGTCAACGTTTCGGGATTGCCGCTCGGCTGGCCGTAGGACTTGTATCCGCGCATTACCTGGATCGAACCGGCAGCGGGAGCCTGACCACTCTTATTCCGGTAGCAGAGCCCAATGCGATTGTAAAAAGGCTTGGTTGCAAGGTCCGCCGTATGGGCGTCGGTTAGGCCGGCGGTGACAACCTTGGGCATTCCGTAGTCGGACGAAAGCGTGTATCCGTAGCCCGATGTGACTTTCGGTTCATACACTCCAAGGAAGTTCCGCCCATGCAGCGTCATCGTTTCGTGTGCGCCATAGTCGAGAGAATCTTTGGCAAATGTGACCAGATGGCAGTTCCGTTCTTTCGGCGGGTTCGCCAGGCACGCAGTGTCCGTCGGTGAGCAGTTCAGCTTGCACGGCATGGCAGGCAGCAGCGCGGAG
>CAYTVP010000235.1:1169-7097 GCA_964441675.1 uncultured Solibacteraceae bacterium
GTCGCCAGATCACCTGGCGTAATCAGCGACGTCGGGCGGCCCTCAAAAATCGTATCCTGCGCGCCCGTCGATTGACACTCATCGACCGAGAGCGGAGTTCCATCCGAGCGCGTGGCGGCGAGGAACGGAAGGTTGTTCAGCGAAATCGGAAATGTGTCTGGAACCGGATTCCCGGCCGAATCGACAACCTTAAAGCCGGTGAGCGACCCATCGCGATCGACGATGACTGTGTTCTTGTCGCCATCGTTGAACGGACCGAGATTCACCTGTTCGGTGTACACCTGGTGACGCAGATTCGAGTTTTCGAAGATCAAGCCCTCAGCCGCCTGCGAGGGAGGATAGCTGCTCTGATTGGACTGAAACCATCCAAGAGCCGCATCGCCTTCATAAGAGAACGGGACCGTGGTGCCGGGGAACGGATGGGTTACCGAATACCAGCCCAGGTAAGCCTGGTCTTCGGCGGTCAGGAATGCGGAAATATCGTTGTTGAAGTTTACGAAGCGGTTGTTGAAAATGCGCGCGGGGCCGTCGTAGATCATGAACCCGGAGAAATTCCATTTCGGTGTCGGATAGCCTTTCCCGATCTCATCCTTTGCCGCCGACGTAAGATCTGCGCAACCTGTATTGATGCCGCTTCGCTCCCCGGTATTCGGCCCAAGCTGTTCAGGATAGGGACAGGGGCCGAATCGATCGACATTGTTGGTAGTGATTCCAGCGACTACAGCGTCCTTGAGCAGTGCCCAGTTACCGGGGGCGGTGCCCTCGGTTCCGCCGGCGGTGAGCAGCGAAACGCTGCTGCGGTTGGTCGCCAATCGGGCGTCCGTCACCACGAACCAATTGGGCCGAAGCCAGATACCCCGATCTCGATTGCGGGTTGCGGTTAATCCATCGAAACGCGCGAAAACGTCTTTCCCATTCTGCTGGCCGTTGTCATGAGGAAACAGCTGTTGGGTAATGACGTGATACTCCGGCTCGGCATAGAGTCCGGAATAGCAGGAGTGCACGCGGTTATTCCGAAACCGCCCAACTGGCGAGAACTTGTTCTCGTTTGTTGCCAGATACCAATAGCCGCGTCCCACTCCCTGGCAGCCGCCGATCGAGTTATTCACAAGCACGGTGGAGGGATTTGTCAGCCAAAAACCGCTTGCAGGCTCAAAGTAAACCGCGTTTAGATCGATCTCCTGGCAGGTTTTCCCCGCCTGGTCCGGTGTCTTGTCGAACAGGTCCAGCCCTCCGTCCGGACGCGGCCGGCCGCAGCCCCCGTGGGTGGGATTGAACTGATTGTCCGTATTCGGAATTCCGAATCCGTTGAAAGCGATCGCCGCCGCCAGATTGTCGCCCTTCCAATATTCGGCCATGGCTCCCGCCCCTTCGATGCGGAAGTCATTACTCATTGCCCCCAGCCCGAGATTATTACGGAAGATGATTTCTCTTTCGTTCCCCATCTCCTCGTAGAAGATGTGTCCCGTAATCCGGGCGCACACATTGTCGAAAATCGTCAGATGCGACGTCGAATGAATCGTTATGCATTTGTTGTAGCTGTGATGGATGCTGTTTGAGTTGATATTGGACATGCCCGATGCCGCGGTGCCGTTCACATCGGCCATATGAAAATGGATCGGATAGCTGCCTAGCTGGTCTTTTCCGAACTTTTCGATTTCGACACCTTCAATAGAAGCTTCCACAAAATCCTGCCGGATCAAAATCTCACCACCCCAATGGATACTGTTTGGGTCTCCGGTTGCCGGTGTCGCGGCTGTCAGCTTGATGTTCCGGCTGATCAGTCCAACCTCGGCCCTTTCATCGATTCCGTAATTTTTCTCCGGGCCGGCTTTAAAATTCTCGGACGAGGGCGGACCTGGATCCTGGCTGCCGAAATGGTAATGAACCAGTGGCTGCTCGAGCGTGACGACACTTCCACTCGGGCTGTTGGTAATGGTTTTGATCTGCACGAACTCGGTCTCAAACGGGCTGAAACTGGTTGTGCCGACGACGATCCAATCCCCCGGCTGCCACCGGAGTCCGTTTCTCCCGTCCGCGATATCAACTGCCAGCTGCAGAGTTGTGTCGCCGTTTGCCGGTACCGGCGCGCCCGCTCCACTGTTCGGGCCGTAACGGTCGGGCGGTCCGGCGGGTGCGGACAGGTGTGTCCAGCTTTCGCCCCGGTTTCCTGAACCTTTCGCTCCGTACAGGCGAAGGCTGCCGCCTTTGACATCGATCCCTTTGGCGATCTCGCCGTGGTGCGCATCGAAGCATGGCGCAGGGGAGACCGCTGCGCAGCGCCGCCCGGTAAACACGAACGTAACCTTGTTTTCGGGGTTCGATATGCCAATAGGAGCCCGTTCACAGCCTACCTGCAGAAGACCGGCCACCATAATTCCTGAGGTCTCTACCGTCAGAGTCTTATCCGCGACAACTAACTGACCGCCGCTCATAATAGCGATGTGGCCGATAGCGGACTGGCCTGTGTATGACTTATCGATTATTACCCGGTCGCATCCGGTTTTCCCCGCCGGCCCGATCAAGGCATCGCGGTCACCCGCCAAGCAGGCTTCCAGGGGGACAAAGTCTTTTGGGTCTACGCATTGCGCGGAAACCAGTACGTGCGTCGCAAGCAGCGTAGCGAGCAGAAAGTAAATGGTGCTGAATGATTTCATTACCGCCGGTCCTTCTTTTTGAGTGGAGCGGCGCTGTGTTGTGTATCACAAAAAAAGACCCGGATGAATTCTCAAAAAGTGCGGGCGCCGGGATCATTCGGTTCCGGATGAATCCCTGGTATGGCGGAAAATGCTTCGTCGAAAGTCAGTATTTTGCCTGCCGACCGCCTGCGTGCCAGGATCACCATGCTGTGATCGGCGAAGGTGAGCGGAGAAAGCGCATCGGCCTGGAACTGGCGCCATGCTTCGAGAAACAGGTCGGCACCAGGAACAATTTCCAGTTGTCGCGAGCGCCGAATGACCTCGCCTGCCTGAACGGCAGCCGCGTAAGAGACTCTTTTTTTGATAATAGTGACCGTTTCGGCAAAGACCGATTCGACCAATAGCCCTTTTCCCCATCGTCCGTCCGCCAGGAGTCGAAAGGTTTCGAGAGCGCGGGCGTGCTGAGGATCGCGGCGGTTCAGGAAAGCCAGCAGCGCGGTGGAATGCAGCACGATCATCGGACGTTCTCGGAAACAAAGTCAAAGGGCTGTAAGTCTATGATGCTTAGGCTTTTTTCTTCCGGCTCGGGCCGCAGGAGATAGAGCCGGAAAGCGTCATTTACAACCTCGCCGAGGGCGCGTCCCTCGAGTGAAGCCCGCGCCTTAATGGACCGGTAGAGCCCTGCGTCCAGATTGCGAATTGATGTATTCATTGTCTGAATTGTAAGACATTGAATACGTAGACAGCACCCAAAGCAGTTGCCATACTGAATACAAATATGGACTCGGCCATCCTCGCTCTCGAAGACGGAACTGTCTATACCGGGGCCGCCTTCGGGGCCTCCGGTGTTCGTACCGGCGAAGTTGTTTTCAATACTTCGCTCACCGGATACCAGGAGATTTTCACAGACCCCTCTTACGCCGGCCAGATCGTCGTTCTCACAAATCCGCAAATAGGCAACTACGGAACAACCGTCGTGGATAGCCAATCGAAACCGTGGATCGAAGGTTTGGTGACGCGGGAGCTATCCCCGTTGACGTCGAACTGGAGGAGCACGGAAGGAGCGGGTGCTTTTCTTCAGAACGCAGGCGTCCCGATTGCTTCCGGCATGGATACTCGCGCACTGGTTCGCCGGCTGCGGATGCGCGGAGTGATGCGCGGGGCTCTCTCGACGCAGGGCGGCGACCCCGACGAACTGGTGGAGAAGGCGCGGAACACTCCGTCGATGGCCGGGCTCGACCTTGCGAGCCGGGTATCGACACGCGATCGCTATCCCTGGACAGAACCCCTGCCCACCGCTTCCCCTTCCGACGTTCTTGCGCCCGCCCAACCACCCAAGTTCAACGTTGTGGCATTCGACTATGGAATCAAACGTGACATTTTGCGGCAGTTGGCGCATCGCGGCTGCCAGATGACGGTTGTCCCCTCCGGAACGTCTGCCGAGGATGTACTCGCCCTGAAACCTGACGGAGTGTTCCTGTCCAATGGACCTGGCGATCCGGAGCCGCTGGCTTTCCAAGCGGCGCAGGTGCGGAAGTTGATTGGCAAGCAACCCGTGTTCGGAATCTGTCTCGGCCATCAGGTGATCGGGCTCGCGCTCGGCGGGCAAACGTATAAATTGAAGTTTGGGCACCGCGGCGGAAATCATCCCGTTTTGAATCAAAGGAACAAGCGCGTGGAGATCACTGCGCAGAATCACGGCTTCGCAGTGGATCCGGATTCCTTGAAGGATTCCGAGGTGGAGTTGACCCACATAAATCTGAACGATCAGACGCTCGAAGGAATCGCCATGAGAACGCATCCTGTGTTCAGCGTGCAATACCATCCGGAAGCGGCGCCGGGGCCTCATGATTCGCACTACCTGTTCGACGAGTTCATAGACATGATGTCCAAGTGGCAGGCGGGGGAACGCTAATGCCGCGCCGCGACGATCTGAAGCGAATCCTGATTGTCGGCTCCGGGCCGATTGTCATCGGGCAGGCCTGCGAATTCGATTACTCCGGTACTCAAGCCTGCAAGGCACTGAGGGCCGATGGGTACGAAGTCATCCTGATCAACTCGAATCCGGCGACCATCATGACCGATCCGGAACTGGCCGATCGCACTTACATCGAGCCGCTGACCGTGGAGTTTGCCGAAGAGGTCATCCGCCGGGAACGTCCGGATGCCTTGTTATCGACCGTAGGCGGCCAGACCGGCTTAAACCTCGCGGTATCACTTGCCGAGGCGGGAGTTCTCGAAAAGTATGGCGTCGAGCTGATTGGGGCGCGGATCGAGTCGATCAAGAAAGCGGAAGACCGGCTGCTGTTCAAAGACGCTATGTGGCAAATCGGGCTGGCGACACCGCAATCGCAGCTGTGTACCAGTGTTGCTACGGGGGAGGAGTTTGCCCGCCGCATCGGCTACCCGCTGATTCTGCGGCCCAGCTTTACGATGGGTGGCTCGGGTGGAGGCATTGCTTATAACCACGAGGAGCTGGTCGAGATTCTGGAGCGGGGCATCGACCTGTCGCCTGTCGGCGAAGTGTTGATCGAAGAGAGCGTGCTCGGCTGGAAGGAGTACGAACTTGAGGTGATGCGCGACGTCGCCGGCAATGCGATCATCATCTGCTCGATCGAGAACTTCGATCCGATGGGTGTGCACACCGGCGATTCCATCACGATCGCCCCGGCGCAGACGCTGACGGATCGCGAGTACCAGATGATGCGCAATGCCGCGTTGGCGTGTCTGGCCGAGATCGGAGTCGAAACCGGAGGATCGAACGTTCAGTTTGCCATCAATCCCGTGGACGGACGGATGGTGATCGTCGAGATGAACCCGCGTGTATCGCGATCCTCCGCGCTTGCCTCAAAAGCCACCGGATTCCCGATTGCGAAGATTGCCGCCAAGCTGGCGGTGGGCTACCGCCTGGACGAAATTCCAAACGATATCACGCTAAAAACGCCAGCTTGCTTTGAGCCTTCAATCGATTACGTAGTGGTCAAAATTCCACGCTGGCAGTTTGAGAAATTTCCCGGAGCAGAGCCGGTCCTCGGAACGCAGATGAAGTCTGTCGGCGAGGCGATGGCTATCGGCCGCACGTTCAAGCAGGCGCTCGGCAAGGGCCTGCGTAGTCTCGAAACGGGAAAGTCGTCCGCCAGTGAAACCTACGACGAAGCTTTGATTCCACAGCGCCTGATCACGCCGAATCCGGAACGGTTGCAATATATCCGCTTCGCCTTCCGGCGCGGCTGGACCGTGGACCGGATACAGGAAATGACTGCTATCGATCCCTGGTTTCTGGCCCAGG
>CAYTVP010000236.1:0-7088 GCA_964441675.1 uncultured Solibacteraceae bacterium
GATCCCTTTGATTCCTTTCCAGATGAAATCCTTTTTCATCTCTTTTCTTTTTTCTCTCCCAAACTAAGACTTGGCATGGGACATGTCTGCTCTCGTTGGAGAAGAATCTCGCTGCGGAAGACACCGCCGACCCAGCATACGCGCGCCGGTTTCGCCGGCAGGAAAAGCGTGCCACGGACGGCTGCGGCATAGCCCGCCAGCTGCTGCGCCGCGGTGTGGAGCAAGCCGAGAGCGGTGTGATCCCCTTCGATCGCGGCACGGTCGACGATCCACGAAAGCGATGCAATCCGCGGCCGCGGCCAATCCAGCGTATAGAACTGATGCAGCAGATCGTTGACGCTTTGAGCGCCGGTCTCCTCGAGCAGCATCGGCGTGAGAATCGTCGGCGGACCCCAGCCCTCTTCCTCACGCAGGGCAGCCCGGAGAGCTTGGCGGACGAGATCGAACCCGCCACCTTCATCACCGAAAATATACCCCCAGCCTCCCGCGCGAGCCGTCTTGCCGGACGCATTCCGGCCGAACGCAAGCGAGCCGGTGCCTGCGATGGTGATGATTCCCGGTTGGCCGCCGGTCGCTCCCGCGAGCGCGATCAGGCCATCATTCGTGACCACAACGCGGCTGGCGGGAAACATCTCCTCAAGCAGTGTCGCTTTGTCGGCGGGTCCGCCGGAGAACCCGCCGCACACGGCCGTGATCGCACTCGGGTCGATTCCGGAGGCGGCCTGTTGAAAACAGGCTTCGATTGCACTCACAAATTTCTCCCGCCCACCTGGACCTTTGACGTGGTTACACGGCCCGCCGCGTCCATAGCCAATCACGAGACCGCTTCGATCGCCTAGTAGAGCGGTAGTCGATGATTGACCGCCATCGATGCCAAGGAAGTAGGTACTCATCTCAGTTGAATTTGTATAGGCGGTAGGGGCCCCGCTCGGCGACAAGTGTCGCATTCCACGCTTCCGTATGATCACGGACGTCGGCGAACCCGTAGTCGTCCTTGCCGATCAGCAGGTAGCGGACGCCGAGACCTCGAACGGTTTCGGCCGCCCAGCGGCGCGTATTCACCGGAATCCGGGGATCCGGCAACGGATTGCTCACGCTTCCACCGCGTACACGGGGGGCGGCGGCTCCGTTGATTCCTGCCGTCCAGAGGCGCACGCTCGAGACTTCGCGTCCATATTCAAGCTCGATCCATTGACCGGCGGAGAGCGATTTTCCGGCGATCCACTGCGTGTAGGGATTGCCGTCGGCTGCGTAGTGCGATGTCCAGGGATCGCTCGATGTGCGGATTCGAAGAGGACGCGGCGAAACCTCGGAAATGCTCCAGCGCTGAACGGGATCGTTTGCGGTTTCAAGCAGTCGGACGATCCGTGCCGGCTTTTCCAGGGTAACGTCGCGCGACCACTGTGGCAGCAGGTAGTTCAACGAAGGCGCGAGTAGAATGTCACGGATCGCAAGGCACGGCGTAGAGTTCATCGAGATCCAGAGCGTGCGATTTACGTAGGCTTCCGCCGCGGGTCCCATGCTGAAAACAATCTCTCCAGGAGGGACGAAAGTCTCCACCATGCGAGCGGCAACGTAGTTGGACCGATGGAAGGTCAGGTATTGCTCTTCGCTCTCGATCCGCAGCGCGGCACGCCAGGGAAATGCCTCGAGCCGCCACGCCCAGGGATAAACATACTGGTTCAGAACCGGCGGCCATGACAAAACAAGGTGCGCGGCAACGATCGCAAAGGCGGCGCGCGGCCATCGCGCCAGCATCTTTCCAATGCCGACGGCGATCAAAGGCAGCGCGGGAATGAGAAAGCGCACATCGAGATTCAGCGGATACGCTCCGGCGGCAAACCATACCGCAGCCTCCCCGAATCCCAGCGGCGCAAGCAACCATGCCGGACCCAGCAGTCCGTTGATCTTCGCGCCGCGGAAAAAGACGTTGACGAACCAATCCCACAGTCCGGTGAGCTCGTAGCTGCGAAGACCGGCCGCATACTCCTGTTCGAATACCGGCGTCACCCATGGATTTGGAAATAAGTCATTGAAGAAGGGAGCCACTGGATTGCCAATCCAAATCCAGTTCCGCAGAACCCACGGCAGGACAAAGATAGCGGCCGCGACTGAGCACACTGCCAGCGCGCGCGGCTCCTTCCGCCAGCGCCACAAGACATAAAAAAACGACAGAAATGCCGTGTACTTGATGCCGTAGCAGAATCCCGTAAGCATTCCGACCGGCACCGCCAAACGAGTGTCGCGCTCCGCCAACAGCACAAAAATGGAGAACCAGACAGCCGCCAACGCAACATCGACATAGGCGCTGATGCCATCGATACCAACTACGGGGGTGGCATAGACCAGGAGCGCGGCACATGCGCCCGCGGTGAGCCATCCCCGGCGAGCGCAATAATCGGCGATCATCAGCGGGAGAAACGCGAGGAACAGGAAATGCGTCAGCGCCGCGGCGGAATGCCGTCCGAAGGCGAAGGAAAAAAGAAACAGCATTTCGACGCCCTGCGACAGGCTGGCGTAAAAATTCTCGGGCACCGGCGCCATGCCGTGTTCGCGGTAGTAACGCGCGACGAGGCCGAGATGGTACGTCATGCCGTCGGGGCTCATTTCGGGCGCCATCGCGTTGACAAAGTATAGGATCGTGAACGGAACGTATCCGGCCCAGAACCAACGTGAGCCGATGCGGACACCATCCAGGAGCCGGTACGAACGGGTTGTAGCGGCAGCGCAGGCGAGCAGCAGGGCCAGCGCAAGAAACACGCCTTTATAGATCAGCCCAGCCAGCGCGAGAAGGGTGACGATCAAGCTGACAATCGCCGATCCAACGACGAAAATAAACGGCCAGGAAGAGCGGCGATCGAGAACGCGAAACAGCAGGGCGCCTGCGCTCAGCGACGAGAGGAGTACCAGCGACGGTCCCAAAAGAATATAGAAAGCCGCCGGCATTTAGCGGTCGATCGTGAGCCGCTCCAGGACAATCGAGCTGCTGGTTTCAATCTCCACGAGAGTCGCCACGCCGGGCAAAATCGTCCCGTCGGGAATCCGTTCATCGGCGCGGCAATCGCCCGGGCCACACGAGATGGTGGCGATCTTCCGCGCGTTCACCCGCCAAACTATCGATCCAGCTTCACGCGCAGTCCAGGACGCCTTTAGCGACAGCCCGGAAGCGGAGGCAATATTGAGCCGGATCAGAGTGTGGCCCGCAACCGGTTGGGGGCGTTCCAAAGCAGCCTGAAATTCCTTCGGATCCGGTCCCAGAAATGGTTTGCGCTCGCCCTGCGGCATATAGACGTTTCCGTAGTTTCCACACCCGGCGAGCAGCAGGGCGGCAGCCGCGATTCTCAGGCCGTTTTGTCTTTGGCGTAGCACAGTGAATTCAGCGGGCAAGGAGCGCACTTGGGATTCCGCGCCACGCACAGGCTGCGGCCGTGATGAATGATCTGGTGTGGAAACGAAATCCAGCGGTCTTGCGGAAGGATTTTCATCAACTCGCGCTCAATCTTGACGGGCTCGGTTTGGCGGGTGAAATCCAGACGCCGGGAAATCCGCTGGACATGCGTATCCACCACGACACCAGCCGCAATGCCGAATGCGGTGCCGAGAACGACGTTTGCCGTCTTGCGGGCTGCGCCCGGAATCGTCAGCATCTCCTCCATCGTTCGCGGAATCTCTCCGCCGTAATCCTTTCGGATGGCATTTGCGGCGCCCACCAGCGACTTGGCCTTGTTGTTAAAGAATCCGGTGGAGCGTATGTCCTGAGCAAGCTCCATCGGGCTCACCGCTGCGAAATCAGCCATGGTGGGGTACTTGCGGAACAGTCCCGGGGTGACCTGATTGACTCGGGCATCGGTGCACTGCGCGGAAAGGATCGTGGCCACCAACAGCTCCCACGGGGTGTGGTGATGGAGCGCGCAGGTCACGTCAGGATACGTCTTGTCGAGGATGGCAAGAATCTTGTCAACGCGCGCCTTTCGCTCGGCAGCAGTACGAGGGCGAACCGGCCTGGTCACTTTGAAGTGATTTGAAACTCAGCGCGTATAAACTGCCAATCCGGCAATTCGTAGGCGCGGAGGCTGGTTTTAAGAGGCGCGTTTACGTCCACGGTTTCGAGCGGCCCCAACGACGCTACCGTGACATTACTTGTGCCGACATCCTTGCCCTGTGATGTTTTCAAGGTGACGACCAACGTCAATCCGCCGAGATCCGCTGTGGAGTGATTCGTGACCGCCATTTTCATGCTGGCGCGCCGCCGGGAATCTTCCGTGACCCGGAATCCGCTCAGCTCGATGAATTTCGCGTACCGATGCCCGCCTGAGGCAACTGCCGGCGCGGACTCGGTAGTCATCGCCGCCTCATCGGCCGCGGGAATCTCGTCGGACTGGTTTCGCTTGAACCATACCGCTCCGGCAACAATGCCGACCACAACAACTGCGACGAGAGCCATCAGAAGCCATGGCGGAATTCCGGATAGTCTTCCTTCTGGTGGAGGCGGTGGATATGCCGGCGGTTGCTGTTGACGCGGCGGTGGCGGGTAACTTGGCGGAGGCGAATAGGAAGGTGGGGCTTGATAGGTTGCTGTCGCTTCCTCGTTGAACAATATTCCCCCGCGTCGCGGCGGTCTCGTCGAGACATCCGGTTGTGGCGCCGCCATCGGCGGCGGTGCCGGTGCTGGTGCTGGTATCGGTTCTGGCGCCCGCGGCGCGGGACGCGCCGAAGGCCGGTATGTCGCGGGCGGAGGTGGAGGAGGTGGCGGTGGAGCCGAACGGACGGCGGCAGCGGGACGTGAAGTCTCGTTTGCTTGCGCAGCCTCCGGCGAGCAGTTCGGGCAGTCGCTGTAAGAAGGCGGAACCTCGCGGCCGCATTTTGGACAAATCCAGCTAAACATTTCGTCGTCTACGCACTACGATACCAGCATGGAAATTCTGCGACGAGGCAGGAACGATTCCAGTCAAATGGCAGTGTTCTGCGGCAGCTTCAATCCGCCCACGGTCGCCCATCTGGCGCTGGCCCGGCAGGCCCTCCGCTACGCCGGAGAAGTGCTGTTTGTCGTGCCGCGTACCCTGCCGCACAAGCGATTCGATGGTGCGTCGTTCGATCAGCGGGTCGAGATGCTGCTGGCGGTAACGCAAGTGGAAGAGCGATTCGGTGTTGCCATCAGCGACGGCGGACTTTTTGTCGAGATTGCCCATGAGGCCCGCGCGGTAGCCGGAGACCTCCTGGAGATCTCGCTCGTATGCGGACGCGACGCAGCCGAGCGCATCGTGGACTGGGACTACGGCGCGCTACCGCCAATCGAGGAGCAGCTTCGCGATTTCACACTGCTGGTAGCGGGCAGGGAAGGCGGCTATCGCGCTCCGGAGAAGTTGGTGCATCGGGTGCGGGCTCTGACTGTCGAGGGCGGCTTCGATCGTTACTCGTCGACCGATGTCCGGCGAAGGATCGCAGCAGGCGAGCCCTGGGAAGGATTGGTTCCGGTAGAAATCGTCAGCGCCGTGCGGACGATCTATTCGTGATTGATGCTTTCGAGAAAGGTTTTCAAGCGATGGCTGCGGCTGGGATGCCGAAGCTTGCGGAGCGCTTTGGCTTCGATCTGACGAATTCGCTCGCGCGTGACCGCGAAATGTTGGCCCACTTCTTCCAACGTATGCTCGCTGCCATCCTGTAGGCCGAATCGCATCTTGATGATCTTCTCCTCCCGCGGCGAGAGTGTTTTTAACACTTCGGCCGTTTGCTCCCGCAGGTTCAGGTTGATCACTGCTTCTGAAGGCGATGTGCCTCGCTTATCGACGATGAAATCGCCGAGATGCGATTCCTCTTCTTCCCCGACCGGAGTCTCGAGCGAGATTGGTTCCTGGGCGATGCGCAGCACCCGGCGCACCTTGTTCATCGGAAGGTCGAGCTTCTTCGACAGTTCCTCGGTTGTGGGCTCGCGCCCGTATTCCTGCTGCAGCAATCTCTGCATACGGACCAGCTTGTTGATGGTCTCGATCATGTGGACCGGAATGCGAATCGTTCGAGCCTGGTCGGCAATCGCACGGGTGATCGCCTGCCGTACCCACCAGGTGGCGTAGGTCGAGAACTTGTAGCCGCGCCGGTAGTCGAATTTGTCCACGGCCTTCATCAGGCCGATATTGCCTTCCTGGATCAGATCGAGGAATTGGAGACCGCGGTTGGTATAGCGTTTCGCGATCGAAACCACGAGCCGGAGGTTGGCTTCAATCAGCTGTTTCTTCGCTGAGTCGGCTTCTGCCTCGCCGCGCTCGACAACCTGCAGTGTCTTCCGCAGTTCACCGGCAGTAGCGCCGAACTCTTCCTCGAACTGCTGAAACCGGACGGAATGCTGGCGAATTTCGCGACGGCGGCTGGCATCGCCTTCCGCGCAGCGCTGGCTGCGTGAAATCTCGCGATCGAGCATCCGCAATTCTTCGACGGCTACTCGAAGCCGCACAGTAAAGCGCCGCCTGACTGCGTAGCTGAAGGGAATGGTCCGAACCAGGCGCGAAAGCCGCACGACCAGGCGCCCGAGTGCCCAGCGCTCGCGCCGGTGCTGCTTCGGCTTCATCGCGCGGGAAACAGCAGTCAACTTCTGGCTGGCCTGGTGCGCCTTCCAGTAAAGTTTGTCGATCTCGACACACCTGTCGCGGAATTCCAGCTCCTGATTTGCGATGGCCGATTCTTCTTCCTCGGCATCCGATAGCGCTGTTTCTCCGGCCGGTTCCGGCTGCAGAAGAATTTCGCGGACCGTCAGAACGCCCGATTCAAACTCGCGGGAAACGGCCAACAGCTCGCGGATAACCAGAGGGGAACGGGACAGCGCACGCTTGACCGCGCCTTGTCCGCGTTCGACGCGGCGAGCCAACTCGATCTCTCCTTCGCGTGTGAGCAGCGCGACGGTGCCCATCTCGCGCAAGTACATGCGGACGGGATCGTTCGTCTTGTCGCCGAGATCCGATGCGAGCTCGAGCTCGTTAAACTCGTCTGCGTCTTTCCGGTCAAACGGGTCTTTGCGGTCCTCAAAAGTTCCATTCGCCGTTTCTATCCCGACCAGAATCTCGTCCAGTTCGGCCCGGTGCTCGCGAACGCCGGCG
>CAYTVP010000237.1:0-7073 GCA_964441675.1 uncultured Solibacteraceae bacterium
CTGATCGATGGCCGCGGCTCCGGCGGATTTACGAAACCGCAGACGATCGATCCGAAACCGGGAGAGCCTGCGGGCGAACTCTATGATTTGAGCTTCGACGAACGGGAAGAGTTGAACAAATACCAGGACCTTCCGGCGAAAGTTACTGAGTTGACCGAGTTGCTGAACCGCTGGCGCAAACAGGGCTACAGCCGTCCGATAGCGGGGCGTCCGGGTTGAGCGCCTCCATCACGCGGCAATGACCTTCCGGGCAAGTTCCGAGCATGGACTGCAGATTTTCACGCAGATGCTGAAGAGCGGAAATTTTAGCTGTTAATTCCTGAATTTTCTCGCCGACCTTCTCGCACGCCTCGTCACAATCGGAGGTCCCCAAGTCCTGCATTCGCAGGAACTCGCGGGTTTCATTCAACGAAAATCCAAGCTCCTGGCAATGTTTGATGAACCGTATCCGGTTCACCGTTGCCGAGGGATATAAGCGATACCCGGATGCGGGGCGCGGGGGCTGGGAAATCAGACCTTCGCGCTCGTAATAGCGAATCGTTTCGACATTCACATCCGCCAGCGCCGCCGCGCGGGAAATCGTCAGACTATTTTTTGCAGCAGGGGCAAGAACAGCCACAGTTGCAGCCGCAGTCACACGGCGTGGCGTGGCCCGCTTTGCAGTCCCCTTCGCATTTGCAGCGATCACAGCATTTTTTGCTTTCCACGGCATTTCTCCTTTCATTTTAAAGGTAAACTCCGTACCGCGGTACGGAGTCAAGGGCAAATTGTGAGAATTCGTCGCCGGCTCGTGAGAATGGATTACAGCTTGAAGAAAATCTTGCGCCGGTAGAGCCAAACGCACAGCCAGATCTGGAAGGCCACCACTACCAAATCGTTGAAAGCAAGCAGAGGCGCCGGCCAGTAGGCCGTACCCCAGCCCGTGAAGACTCGAGCTGTACGCTCTAACCACTCTCCGAGAATTTCGTGAAACAGGTAGATGAAGATCGAGTTCGCGCCCACCATGACGAACAGCTTCATCTGCCAGCCCCGTTGCTCACAGAGCCACCAGAACAGAAGCAGCACCAGGATGCTGATGCCTCCGGACGTTAGGGCAAAGCTGGCGGTCCAGATCTTCTTGATAATCGGGATCCAGATGCTGAGAATCAGGCCCGCGGCCAGCAGTCCTCCGCCAACGGCTGCCAGACGCCGGAAATCTCTGGCACGGATCAGGCTGCCGGCGACGACTCCGAACAGAGTATTTGCGGCGGAGCTGACGCAGTTGATGGTGGCGTAGTGTCCACCCCAGTTCTTGCCCAACAATGCGCGATCAATGCTCTCGCCGAGGTTGACTCCAACTTCCCAGGGATTGCCGTATGCCACGTAAGCAGCAGTGTGGATTGCCAGCAGGACAAGCGCTGCGGCAAGCTGCACTGACCAGGCGCGGCGGAGCAACAGGAATGCCACCGGATACGTGAAGGCAATCTGGGCGAGCACATTGATCAGATCGAGCACCGGGCGAGCGGCGCGGATTGAGCGTGCAATTAGCCCCCATAGGATCAACAGGCCGCTGCGCTTTGCCACATGGCGCAGGCTTTCGTTCCAGGTTTCGCCGCGTTGCCAGCGCCGTTCAAACGACCACGGCATCACGACGCCTACGATGAACATGAAGAAGGGCTGAATCAGGTCCCAGAACCGCATGCCAACCCAGGGCTCGTGCTGGAATTGGTAGGCGATGGGAGCGAGCGCCGGCATATCCTTCAGCTGGAGAATGCCGAACCCTTCACTGATCATGCAGATCATGGTGAATCCGCGGAATGCGTCGATCGCGAGCGCGCGGTTGGCGGTTGATGGCGTGTCAGCCATTACGGGCATGGCACCAATGCTCCGCCGTTCTCGATGGATTTCCGCGCCGCTTCGATGACTCGCTCGTTATATCGGCTATTCGCGGGTGTTGCCAACAATCCGGCCGAATCAATCGCATCGAGCGTCAACCGTCCTTCTTCGACGGCGATGGCTGCCTTTACGATCGCTTCGATCGACCGATAGCCGTAGCCGGCGGGACGACGTCCACCTTCCGCCGACGGGACCGTCAGCATGTAATCCGGGCTTGGCTCAGAATAACCGGCTTGGGATTCGCAATATTCGAGTCCGCGGTATTGGTCCGAATGGCGCAGAAAGGCCTGGTCGCACCACATGGTGAGTCCCTGAATATTTGCTCCCGGTCCTTTGTCCGGATAGCCGAGAGCGTTTTGGACATTGAGCGCAGCGCCGTTAGACCAGATGACGCGCGCATCGGTCCACAGATAACCCTCGACACCATTCGGAAACTTATCTGGGATTCCGTACACACTCACCGCCGTTGGTTCGAGCCCGGTAATGAATGCGACCAGATCCACGTAGTGGCAGCCGATGTAGGTGAATGCATCGGTGTTTTCTTTACTGAACCAGTTCTGGAAGTTCGAATTACGATAGTGCCACTTCTCGAACAGGATGGCGGTGCCCAGCCGAAATTCGCCGAACTTCCCGGCACGAAAGCGATCGCGTGCCATAAGTGCCCGATCGTCGAAACGCTTGTGATACTCGATCGCCACCAGCAGATTTTTAGCCTTCGCCCGGCGCTCGATTTCTTCCGATTCCTGCACCGTCAGGACCAGCGGCTTTACGCAGAGAACGTGCTGTCCGGCATCGAGGGCTGCCATCACAGCCGTAAAATGCACTTGGTCGGGCAGAGCAATGACGGCGAGTTGCCGCGACGGAAGCGATGCCAGGACTTCGTGGAACGGTTCGAGGCGGCGTCGAAACGGCATTCCGGGCAGCGCGGCTGCCAACGCCTCCAATGTCTCCGGGCGGCGGGCGCAGATGTCGATGTCAAAAACGACACCCGTCCGCCGCAGATAGTCGAGCGACGGCAAGATCTGGTCCTGTACGATCATCCCGCCGCCGATGCACGCGACGCGCATTCAGGCGACGGCCTCGCGTTGGTTGACGCTCTCGGCAAAGCACTCTTCCAGTACGCCGCAGCTTTCGGTAATCGCCTCCTCGGTGATCACCAACGGTGGCGAGATCTTCACCGTACCGCCGCCCAATCCGACGGGCGAAAACATCAGCACCCCTTTCTCTACCGCGCGCCGAACGATATCGAATGCCAGATCGCCGTCAGGCTCTTTTGTGCCGGGTTTCACGCAAGCCAGGCCGGCGACTAAACCCTTTCCGTCGACGGAGCCAATCTGTCGGAAGTTTTTCTTCATGGCTTGCAGGCGGCCATGAAGGGATTCCCCCATGCGACGGGAGTTTTCCGCCAGATTCTCATTCAGGACGATATCGATCGAGGCGAGTGCCGCGGCGCAACAGATTGGATTGCCGGTATGCGTCGATGTCATCGATCCGGCCGGGAACAGGTCCATCACATCCGGCCGCCCTGCTACGAATGAGAGCGGCATTGAACTCGAAACGCCCTTGCCCCAGGTGCTCAGGTCGGGGACGATCCCGTAATGCTCGAAGCCCCACAACGTGCCCGTACGTCCGAATCCCGCCTGCACTTCATCACAGACAAGCAGGGCGCGATGCGCCGAGCACCATTCGCGGAGTTGCTTCATGTACTCCACCGGCGCGAACGCCGCACTGCCGCCCTGGTAGGTTTCGAGAATCACTCCGGCGACATGCGCCGGCTCAACGTGCATTTCGTCCAGACTCTTCTGAAAGAAATCGAACGAAGTGTCCTCGGTCCTGAAACCGTCGGGAAAGGGAATTTGAACGAATCCGGGGTCGTAGTTGACAATCCATTCTTTCAGCGCCGGAATTCCCCCCGCCTGCTGCGATCCCAATGTGCGGCCATGGAACGCTTTGTCGAAGGAAATGATCACGTTTTTCTGGCGGCCACCGGACTTCACACCATGCGCTCGCGAGAGCTTAATGGCGCATTCCACGGCCTCTGAGCCGGTTGTCAGTAGAAAGATCTTCTTCATCGGCTCCGGCATTAGCTGCGAAAGCCGGTCCGTCAGGCGTGCGCGGATCTCGCTGGGAAAGCAATAGTTGGTCAGCAGCTTCCGATCGGCCTGGAGCTTAATGGCGTCGATAATCTCCTGGCGGCCATGCCCGGCATTCGTAACAAGAACACCGCTCGACCAGTCGATCCAACAATTGCCCCACCGGTCGTAAACCTGAAAGCCGTCGGCGTGATCCCAGACCACGGGAGGCTGGCCGCGCATCGCCACGGGCTCTGCACGATGCAAGGTTTCGAGAATTGAGATCGAGTCCGGAACCGGAAACTGCGTTACGATCCGGCGAAGCGCTGTTTCAATGCGGGGAACAGATTGAGGCGTCAGAGTATACTCACGAGACATCATCGCGAGTATAGCGGCCAGAACCTGGTCCGGTGTTTCTCAGCTGGAGGGGAGCGCTTCGCGAACCTTGGCACTCAGCTCATCGAAGCTCATAGCGCCCGGATGATAAAGACGGACGATCCCCTTTCGATCGACGAGCACGAGTGTCGGCGTGGTCGACGAGCCGTACGACATAAAAGTTTCGTTATCCAGGGGAACCGGCATTCTACCGAGGGATGAATAGTGGTCGGCTAATACCTTGACAATGTATTGGCGTTCGACCTCCGGTGTTGCGTCCTCGCCCCGTGCGGCGTATCCGTAATAACGCGTTGGCGCAATGACCACCAGCCCGCGGGGACCGAATTCGGACTGAAGCTTCTCCAGGGCGGACGCCTGAGCCTTACAGTCGCCGCACCAGTGCGCCCAGAAAAACAGCAGCACTGCTTTGTCTTTGTATGCGGACAATGGCTGCGGCTTCTCGTTCAGCCACTCCTTTGCGCGAACTTCCGGCGCGGGCTTGCCCACCAGCGTGAGCAGATTCAGATTCTTATGAAGGCGAGTGCGGATCGATGTGGATTTGTAATCCCGGAGTTCGCCTTCTAGGAATGCAACTGCCTCGCTTCGCGCGCCTTGCGCGGCCAAAGCTTGAGCGTGTACTTCACTTGCGGCGCCGAATGCGATCGGCAGGCGCGGTTCCTGATCGAGCGGCCGCTTCTTCATCTCTTCCAGGCACATCTTGCGTGTTTGCGCGGCGTACGCTAATGCCTGATCGTAGTACTTGTTATTCAACGCGCCGCGACCAAGCCAGGAGTAGGCTTCCAGCCATTCCGGATTCTTTCCCTGATTTTTTGCTGCGGTTTCCAGTAGTCTTTCGGCCCTGTCGAACTCGGCGCGATTTGCCGCTGCGCGCACATCCGGGACCAACGCTGCCTGAACAAGAGAAACTGCGAAAAGAACCAAACCGATAACCCGCATCAACAGACCTCCGTGTTTCACGCTAATAACTTCTTGGTATAAACGGCGCTCGCTTCCAAAGCTTCTTTTTCGCGCTGGGCAGCCAATTCCTTTGGCGTTGGCTGTACGTCTAGAGGTTTACCCTGGTCCGCCAGCGCCAAAAACCGGGCAAAACTCCAGGCGGGAACGCTACGATAAGCATCCCAAAACTTACGATCGAAGACTGCAAACGTGCGCGGCGGTGTAACGATAATCTCGAGAGAAAGGGTCTTCCCGGGACATAACCGGCAATAGCTGCGGACCCACTCGTCAATATTCACGTTGCCTTCGCCCATCCGCGTCCAGGCAACAGCCACTCCATTGGGCACTCTCCACAGAGCCGAATCGCGCACATGGCTGGTGAGCGCATAAGGCGCCAGAGTTTCGAGCGTTACATGCGGATCTTCAATCGCCCATAGCGGATTGCCGGAGTCCACCACAGCGCCAACGAAGTCTTTACCTGATTCTTCAATCAGAATTTTCAGCTCGCGGCCCTGCATGTCGCCGGCATGGTTCTCGATGGCGACTTTCAAACCCGAATCGAGGACCTTTTGCCGGCATGCGCGCAGAGCTTTCGACATGCTCTCGATGTGCTGTTCCACCGGCCGGTCCGCCGAGGAACCGAGAAAGCAGCGCACGATGGGCGAGCCAAGAATCTGCGCCGCGTGCAACATGCGAGTCAACTGCTCCTCGACCGTCCCCTGCTTCGGATCGAATGCTTTCGAAGTCGGGCAAAGCGAACGCATACCGGCTTCGATACGGATCCCCAACGTGTCCGCATGCGCCCGGACTTTCTTGAGGTGATCGTCCTCGAGATTTCCCAGAAATCGGATTTCTGAGAAATGGACGACTTTAGCCCCAAGCTTCGCCGAATAATCCAGGTACTCGAACGGCGTGAAGCCGGCGGAGCGAATGCTGAACAGATCAATGCCGAGCGGTGTGCCGGTTTGTGCCATGGCGAAAGAAGCTCCAAGCGTAGTTGCGGCGAAATCACGGCGGCGCATACGCAATATCGTATCGCTCGCCACTCAAGAAAGGCTCAGCCCTTCGAGATACTCACGGAAATCAGGACCGAGGTCCTTGCGGCGCAGCGCAAATTCAACCGTTGCCTTCAGGAAGCCAAGCTTGTCGCCGGCATCGTACCGGGTACCTTCGAACTTGTAGCCATAGACAGGCTGTTTGGAGGCCAAATGCTTCAGGCCGTCGGTGAGCTGAATTTCGCCGAGGGCTCCGGGAGTGGTCGATTCGATCGCTTCGAAGATTTCCGGCGTGAGAATGTAGCGGCCGATGATGGCCAGATTCGAAGGAGCCTCAGCAGCCTTCGGCTTCTCCACCATATTCCGGATTCGGAACAACCGCCCCGACGGGATTCCCTTTTCCTCGACCGGTTCCGCGTCGACAACGCCATAGGCGGAAATCTTGTCTTTCGGCACCTCCATCAAGGCGATAACCGAACCGCCCATTCGCTCAAAAACATCCAGCATCTGTCGCGTACAAGGGCGTTCTGCGTGAACAATATCGTCGGAGAGCAGCACCACGCACGGCTCGCCCGCAACCAGATCCTTCGCCGTCAGCACGGCGTGTCCCAGACCGAGAGCTTCCTTTTGTCGCACCGTTGAAAATTGAGCGAGATTCGATACTTTGCGAGCAATATCGAGAAGATCCTTTTTCCCGCGGCTTTCGAGCAACTTTTCGAGTTCGAAGCTTGTGTCGAAGTGATCCTCCATTGCTGTTTTGCCACGCCTTGTTACCAGCATCATGGAGGAAATCCCGGAA
>CAYTVP010000238.1:0-5582 GCA_964441675.1 uncultured Solibacteraceae bacterium
ACGCACGGTACCCGGAAGGCGCCTTCGAAATTAGTGTCCTTTTCTTTGCGGAACGGGGACACGCCCCCATCCGGCCACTGGTTCTTCATAGCGCCGTTGTCAGTGGTGTAGATGACGATAGTATTGTCAGCCACTTTCAAATCGTCAAGAAGCTGCAACAGTTCGCCGACCATGCCGTCGTGCTCTGTCATGCCATCAGCCTGGAGGCCCAAGCCGGTCTTGCCTTTCGAGGCGGGCTTCAGGTGAGTGAACACATGCATGCGTGTGGCGTTGAACCACACAAAGAACGGCTTTCCGGCTTTCACTTGACGCGTGGTGAAGTCCTTTGCCGCTGCCAGAAACTCCTCATCCACGGTTTCCATGCGCTTCACGTTCAGCGGTCCAGTATCCTCTATCTTGCCGTCGGCGGAGGAGCGGATCACCCCGCGCGGCCCCCACTGCTTGCGGAACGCCGGATCCTTTGGATAGTCCTCGTTTTCCGGCTCTTCTTCTGCATTCAAATGGTAGAGATTTCCGAAGAATTCATCGAAGCCATGGGCCGTCGGTAGAAACTCGTCCCGGTCGCCAAGGTGATTCTTGCCGAACTGTCCGGTGGCATACCCCAACGGCTTCAGCATCTCGGCGATCGTGGGATCTTCTTTCTGAATTCCTACCGTCGCGCCCGGTAAGCCGACTTTGGTCAGGCCGGTACGGAAGGGTGTCTGGCCCAGAATGAACGCGGCCCGTCCTGCAGTACAGCTCTGCTGTCCGTAGTAGTCGCTGAACATCGCGCCTTCGTTGGCGATGCGGTCGATATTTGGGGTCTTGAATCCCATCATGCCGCGGTTCCAGGCGCTAATGTTCCACTGGCCGATATCATCGCCCATGATGACTAAGATGTTCGGTTTGCGCTGCTGTGCTTGGACCGGAAGATGTGCGAGCTGCGACAGCAGTAACCCTAGCATGAAGGTTCTAAAGACAGTTCTGGCCATTGGAGCCCTTTCTGTTCCGACGATGCGTGTGTTGGACTCCTGCACCTCGCCATTTTGGCACTTTTTATTTTGACCCCATCGCGTTCGTTCAGCGCACTACTTTGGCCGGGTTCGACAGCGTCCCGATACCCGGCACCTCAATTGCCACAACATCCCCCTCGGCTAATGCCGCATCTTCCTTCACGATGATGCCTGTGCCGGTCAGGAGGACAGTGCCGCAAGGGACCGGATTCGCCCTAAAGAGATACTCGACCAGCGTTTCGATCTTCCGGCCCAGCTTCGCCGTCGAGGTGGCTCCGGAGAACAACTGGCGGTCCCCGCGCGTAACGGTACACGTCATGTCGAGAGCGTACGGGTCTTTCACTTCGTCCATCGTCACGATCACCGGACCCAGAGAGCAACACGCCGCATAGGTCTTCGATTGGGGCAGATACAACGGATTCTCCCGTTCGATATCCCAGGCGGAAACATCATCGGCAATGGTCAACCCGTGAACGCGTCCCTTCGAGTCAAGAACCGCGGCAAGCTCCGGCTCGGGCGCCGTGAACTTGGAATCGAAGCGGATGCCGATGGGTTCGTCCGGCCCGACACACACTCGCGCCGTGCCTTTGAAGAACACCTCGGGGCGATGGCCGGTCTCGTAAACGTAGCGGTAGAAACCTTCTCGCGTGCCGTGCTCGGCGTCGCGGAACGAGGCGCTCATTTCATAGGTACATCCGCAGGCCCACACTTCACGCGGATGGATCGGGATGATGGGCTGGGCGTCCACTGCATCGGCCGCCGCAAGCTCGCGCGCCACGTCTACCAATAACCGTCCGGAAGCGTCCGCCTGATCGAGCAGGTCGAGCAGCGTTTTTCCTGGGATCACGCGCGCCTGGCCGTTCTCGAAGACCGCGGCGGTCACCGCGCCCTTGTGTTGAATCTGTCCTAGTTTCATTCAGTATTTGAGATAAACGGTTTTGTAGTCGGAATAGAATTCCATGGCTGCCTGGCCTTGCTCTTTTGGCCCGAAGCTGGAATCTTTGGTTCCGCCGAACGGTAGTTGATATTCGACACCGGCGCTTGGGAGATTGACTGTTAGAAGTCCCGCCTCCATGCGGTATACGAAGTCAAATACGCGCGAGACATTGGTAGTCTGGATCGACGCCGACAGACCCAGCGGAATGTTGTTCGCAATCCGCATCGCATCCTCGAAGTCCTTGGCGCGCATAACCGCCAACACCGGACCGAAGATCTCCTCGTTCGCGATCGTCATCGACTCCTGGACATCTCCGAAGATCGTCGGCTCAACAAAGTAGCCCTTGGACAGATCCTCGCCGTTCGGGCCCTTGCCGGTAAGATGATTGCCGCCGCACAGCAGGTTTCCGCCTTCCTTCTTTCCGATCTCGATGTATTTCAAAATAGAATCGAGAGCACCCTTGTCGACTGCCGGCCCGATATCGACGCCGGCTTTCATCCCGTCGCCTACCTTCAGTTTTTTCGTTGATTCCACCAGCGCAGCTACAAACTTGTCGTAGATCGCATCTTCGACAATGACCCGGCTGGTGGCCGTGCATTTTTGCCCGGTGGAGAAGAACGCGGCATTGACGCAGTTGGCAACTGCCGAATTGAAGTCGGCATCCGCCAGGACGATGGTCGGATTCTTCCCGCCCATCTCGAGCTGGATCCGTAGACGGCGCTTGGAAGCCTCCGCGTGCAGCCATTCGCCCACACCACAGGAGCCGGTAAACGAAATGGCCTTCAGCGGCTTGGCCTGCACCAGTGCGTTCCCGAGTTCCCCGCCGCTTCCGCAAACAAAATTAAAGACGCCCTTCGGCAATCCCGCTTCGTGGAACGCTTCCACCAGACGCCAGGCGGATAACGGAGAGGCGGAGGCCGGCTTCATCACAACGGTGTTGCCGCAAATCAGCGCCGGCGCCAGCTTCCAGGCCGGGATCGCGCTGGGAAAGTTCCACGGCGTCACCAGTCCGACTACGCCAATCGGCTTGCGAAACGCCCACATGTGAACTCGAGGGCGCTCGCTCGGCACCACTCCGCCGGGCATGCGGGAACCCTCTCCCGCGAAGTAGCGGAGGATGTTGATGGTGCGGCCGACCTCGCCCTTGGCTTCCGGTAGCGTCTTGCCTTCTTCGCGGGTCATATCCGCCGCGATGGAATCCCAGCGTTTCTCAATCCATTCTGCGGCCTTGAAAAGAAATGCTCCCCGGGAAGGCGCGGTGGCCGAGGCCCAGGCCGGAAACGCATCACCGGCGGCCGCGCAGGCAGCCTCGATATCCGAAGCAGAACCCTTTACGAACAACCCCGCGATCTCGTCGGTGTTAGCAGGATTGCGATTATCGAACGTGGGCCCCTCGACCCACTGGCCATTGATGTAGTTCGCGAATGTTTGTGGCATCAGGAACTACTATTTAACCGCAGGATCGCAGGGTGAGCGCCTGACGAGCACTTAGAATGCAACCTGGGGCGCGTTCCGGCTGCCGGGCTCAGTCTTGAAGTAAGCCTCGTTGCGCTGGAAACCAAACAAGCTGGCTGCCAGGTTATTGGGGAACAGCTCAATCGATGTGTTGTAGCGCTGCACCACCTCGTTGTACTTCCGCCGCTCCACGGAAATGCGGTTCTCCGTACCGGCCAGCTCGTCCTGAAGCCGCAGGAAATTTTCGTTCGACCTGAGCTGGGGATAATTCTCCACCACCACCAGCAACCGGCTGAGGGCCGAATCCAGCTGCGTGTTGGCCTGAATTCTCTCGGAGGGTGTCCGCGCGCCGCCCAACTGGGCACGAGCGTTGGCGATGTCGGAAAATACCTGCTGCTCTTGCTTGGCGAAACCCTTCACCGTTTCCACCAGGTTCGGGATCAGGTCCGAGCGACGCTGGAGGGCGACATCTACCTGGCTCCACGCGCCATTGATCGCCTCACGCTGAGTGACAAGATCGTTTCGGATTCCGACAACCTTGCCTCCAAATGCCAGAGCGGCTACTACCAAAACTCCGACGATGATCAACCCCATCTTCATGGCTTTTTCTCCCCTTCCAGATCGTTTACCGCCGTAATGACTTTATCCACTTGCCGCATATAACTATCCAATAAAGACGCACCGTCGATCTCGCGTGCCTTTGCATGCCCATCACGTAGATCGAGCAGCTTCAGAAACGGCTCCGGGTCGATTTCGAACTGTTCCCGCGCAAGGTCGATTATTTCCCGCTGGCGCGCGCGGCGGGACTCGCCGAAAAGCGCCAGGGCATGCCGGAACAGCACGCAAAAGGTCGCAACAGAATCCGCCATCAGACGCAACAACAACTGACGGTCCTGCATCACGCCGGCGGCTTTATGACGGAGCCGGAGCAGCTTGGCTCTTAACTCGTGCTCCACTTCCGCCCGGTAGTCGTGGATGGGCACGTCGATCCCCGCGACCGGATTCTCGCCAAACAGAACTCGACTTTGTTCCTTCATATCGAACAATTCGATCGGAAAGCAGTCAGCCGAGTTTCTTAGCTCGTCCTCGGTCATCATCAGCGGAGCGGGATTGTCCTTCTCTCGCCACCAGCTAACAATCGGGCCGGCGGCAGCAAGGTGCTCGCTCGTGATCGTGCGAAAAACGCAAAGAACGTTCAGATCGGAGAACGTAGCATGATAGTCGCCCGAGGCCGCCGACCCATACAGCAGTACCGACACGAGGTCGTCGCCATGCGCGCGCTTCATGCGCTCCACCAGCTCGTTCAGAAGCTTTTCCATTTCCTGTTACCAGTCCGACGAAGCGCCGCCGCCACCGGAACTGCCCCCTCCAAAACCACCCCAACTGTCTCCTGAATCATAGCCTCCGAAGCCACCTCCACCATGAGACCGTCCACCGCCCAGCAGTTGACCGAGGATAATTCCGGCCAGGACATCCGTACCCCGGCCACCAGGCAGCCTTCGTCCGCGGCGCGAACGCCCTCCCGATGCCATGAGCCACAGCATGAAGATAAAAAACGCCAGGGTGATAAAAGGACCGATCCCTCCGCCGGTTTGCCGCGGGGCCCGCCGGACGCGTGGAGCGTCGGCAATCGAGACTCCTTTCGCGCTGGCAATGCGCTCTCCTAATTCTGCAGCGGCGGTAGATAGCGCGGTCCGGTAGTCGTTCTGACGAAGCGCGGGGCGCATGTGCCGCAAAAGCTCGCCGGCCGCACCGTCCGGCAGAATGGGCTCCAACCCATACCCCACTTCGAGCCGGCTCTTCCGGTCGCGTATGGCCAAAAGGAATAGAGCGCCCTCGTCTTTTCCTTTCTTCCCGACTCCCCACTGACGATAAAGAAGATCGGCAACGTCCTCGATCGGCTCCCCATCGAGTGTCGGAACTGTCACGATCGCCAACTCGGCGCCGGTAGATTGCTCGACACGCGTGAAATAGGCGTTCAGTTGGCGAACGGTCGTGGCATCCAGAACCCTGGCAAAGTCGCTGACGTATCCTTCCGGCTTCAGCGCCGTAAAGTCTGCGGCCGCCACTGGCAGAGCGGCGAGCGCCGCAAGAACGAGCCAGCGAAAAGCGCCGCATTGTATCGGAGCAGTCAGCAAACTAGATCGGCCCGACCCAACGCATCGCCTTCGGGCTGCCCGAGAACGGTTAGGGCAATC
>CAYTVP010000238.1:5592-7068 GCA_964441675.1 uncultured Solibacteraceae bacterium
CGGCTGAAAGGACGTGTTGGCAATTTCCCGAATCTCCTCAGCGTCGACGCCTTCCACTGCTCCGATCAGCTCGTCGAGCGAAAGGAAACGCTTGAAATACATCTCCTGTCGGGCCAGATTGGCCATGCGGCTCGAGGTGGATTCCAGGCTCAGCATCAGCGAGCCTTTCAGATGATCCTTGGCCCGGCGCAGTTCCTCCGACGGAACAAGATTCTCTTTCAGATCGCGGAATTCGCTAAGGACGCTTTCGACCAGCTTGCGCACATTGGCGGGTGAGGTTCCCGCATAGACCGCAAGGCATCCCGTGTCGCGAAACAGATTTAACTCGCTGAAAACGGCGTACGCCAGGCCCTGCCGCTCGCGGATGTTCTGAAACAGGCGCGAGCTCATCCCTCCGCCAAGCACCGTGTTCAACAAATAACAGGCGTATCGGCGTTCGTCCGCCACCGGATAGGAGGGAACGCCAAGGCACAGGTGAACCTGTTGTAAACGCTTGCGGCGCAGGGTGATCGCGGCATGCGTCTGGGGCTGAACATCCGGTGCGAACGCCGGCTGCGGTCGCAGGTAACCGAAAGTACGCTCAGCGAGGGCGATCAATTCGTCATGATCCAGATGTCCGGCAGCGGTGATCACGATATTCGACGGCTGGTAATAGCGCTGGTGATACTCCCGCAGCATCTCCTGGTCAAACCCCCGAATCGTCTTGGCAGTGCCGATGATGGGCTTTCCGAGTGAATGGCCCTTCCAGAAGTGACTGATGAACGTTTCGTGCACCAGGTACTCCGGGTTGTCCACTTCCATCTTGAGTTCTTCGAGGATGACGCCCTTTTCCTTCTCGATATCTTCTTCGCGAAAAACCGGATTCAGCACCAGGTCCGAGACGACATCAAAAGCAGTCGGAAGATGCTCGTCGAGAACCTTGGTATTGAAGCTCACCAGCTCTTTCGCCGTGAACGCATCCAGATGTCCGCCGATAGAATCCACAGAGCGCGCGATGTCCTCCGCCGAACGTGTTGTCGTGCCCTTGAACAACATGTGTTCGAGGAAATGCGAGATTCCGTTCTCGGGGCCCACTTCATTGCGCGAACCGCTCCCAACCCAAATACCTACTGAAACTGAGCGGACGTGCGGCATGTGCTCGGAAATCACGCGTATCCCATTTGATAAACGTGAGTTGGTCACCTGCCTTGTTTCTAAACCAACTGCCTTCATACGATCTAGATTTAGTGTACCCGCTGAAGTGCGCCTTACTTCATTGATCTTCCGGGGTTAAGTCGCGCTCTACCATCCGGTACACCTGCCCTTTGGGGATGCCGAACTCCCGCGCGACGGATTTAATTGCGTCCATACGATGCTTTCCCTGCTCGACCAGTGCCTCGACCGCCGCTTGAACGGCCGCAGGGTCGGCTATCCGGGGAATTCGCTGGGGCTTCCCCAGCAAAAGCGTAAACTCACCCTGCACCGACGGGCGATTCC
>CAYTVP010000239.1:0-7041 GCA_964441675.1 uncultured Solibacteraceae bacterium
GCGATGGGCGGGCAGGGATTTGATCCGAACTTCACATTCGGGTGGCCGACGGCGAGGATCGGCGTGATGGAGGGTGATTCGGCTGTCATGGCTGTACATGGACCGGAGATCGAGAAATATAAGGCCGCTGGAGAGCGATTGCCGGCGGAACTCGAAGCGAGTATCACGGCGACACGTGCGAATTACGAGCAGTGGCTCGACGCGCGATATGCCGCGGCGCGCGGTCACGTGGATGCTCTGATCGATCCCCTGAAGACCCGCGACATTCTCGATTTCGCGCTGGATGCCTGTACGGCGGGAGTGCCCGCGTGATCCGCGTTGCCAATGGAATGGGTTTCTGGGGCGACTGGCTGGAAGCCCCCCTTCGCCTTGTCCAACAGGGTCCGATCGACTTTCTTACGCTCGACTATCTGGCCGAGGTGACGATGTCGATTCTCGAAAAGCAGAAAAAGCGAGACCCTTCGCTTGGTTACGCTCGCGATTTTCCGGTGTTGATGGCACGGCTCGAAAGGGAACTGAAAGAGCGGCGCGTGCGCGTAGTGGCGAACGCCGGAGGGGTAAACATTGCCGCATGCGCGCGCGAGGTCCGCCGGCTGGCGCCCTCGCTCAAGGTAGTGGTTGTAGAAGGTGACGATATTCTAGACCGTCTGCCTGACCTCGTGTCTCAGGGGCATGAGTTCGTCAACCTGGATACCGCTGAACCGCTTGCCACCATCGCCGATCAGGTCCTTAGCGCCAACGCATACATGGGCGCCTTTCCGATAGCCGAAGCCCTGGATCGGGGAGCCGATGTCGTGATTACCGGCCGCTGCGCGGATGCAGCCCTGGCGCTGGGACCCATGATTCATGCTTTCCGGTGGGCTCCCGACGATTGGCATCGCCTCGCGGCGGGAGTAATCGCCGGCCATGTGATCGAATGCGGTCCGCATGCGACGGGCGGCAATTGTCAGGCTGAATGGCAAAACCTGCCCGATCCGGAGGAAATTGGTTACCCGATCGTCGAGGTAGACCCCGATGGGGCATTCAGCGTCACGAAGCACCCGGGTACCGGCGGCCGCGTGAATGTGCGGACCGTAAAGGAGCAGTTGGTTTACGAAATCGGCGATCCGGCACAGTACATTACGCCGGATGTCATAGCGGATTTTACTTCTATTCGTCTGCGCGAAGATGGTCCGGACCGTCTCCGGATCACAGGAGCAAAAGGAAAGCCCAGGCCGGCTCAGTTGAAAGTTTCGATGAGCTATTACTGGGGCTGGAAGGCTGCTGGCACGCTCGTCTTTCCGGGACCGGAGGCCAAACGGAAGGCGGCCATGGCGGATGAGATCGTTCGCCACCGGCTGGTTAACTTATCCCTTTCGTTCGACGCTATCCACAGCGAAACCATTGGGGACGACCGGTGGATTCAACTTCGAATGGCCGTGCGTGGAACCGATCGCAACGCCGTTGACCGCTTCACGCGAGAGATGATTCCTCTTGTATTGTCGGGTCCGCCCGGGGCAACCGGATTCGGCGAAGGCCGCCCACCAGTGCGGGAAGTGGTGGCATATTGGCCCACGCTGATTCCGCGCGAGGAGATCACACCACGCGTTGAGGAGCTGAGTTGAAGGTTCCACTTTCCCGCATTGCTCATGCCCGCTCGGGCGACAAAGGCAACAAGGCGAACATCGGCGTGATTGCGCTCGACGACCGCTTTTATCCGATTCTTGTCCGCGAGCTTTCGCCGGGAAAAGTGAAAGCTTTCTTCGGCGATATGGTGAAGGGGCCGGTGCTGCGGTATGAGATACCAAACCTGGGTGCGTTGAACTATGAACTGTTCGACGCACTCGACGGGGGCGGAACGCTGTCGCTGCGTCTCGACGCGCAGGGAAAAGCATTAGGAGCGCAGTTGCTCGAACTCGAAATCGAAGTGGAGCCGCATGAGCTTGAAACGTAGCCTCGAGGGGCGAGTGCTCCGCTTGACCCTCTCTCGCCCGGAACGTAAGAACGCGTTGAATCAGGAGCTGGCGGAGTCTCTTGTAGAAGCATGCCAGGAGCCCGTATCAGCGATCCTGATTGACGCCGAAGGCGATGTTTTTTCGGCCGGGATGGATCTCGATGAAGCGACTGTGCGCGCCACGCGCACTCATCAGCGCCTGTTCTCGCTTGGAGCAACTGTCACGAAACCGATAGTCTGCGCGGTCCAAGGTCCCGCGCTGGGAGGCGGCCTTGGGCTCGTGGCGAACGCCCATATCGCCATCGCGGCGCACGGCGCGCAGTTTGGGTTGACCGAGATTCGCGTCGGCATGTGGCCCTTTGCAATTTGGCCGTCGGTAGTGGACGCGATCGGAGAACGGCGTGCCCGTATGCTGGCGTTGACCGGACGGGTGTTTGGTTCACGCGAGGCTGTCGAATGGGGCCTCATCCACGAGGCGGTTCCGGCCATCGAGCTGGATGATCGCGCCACGGCCATTGCTCATCAACTCGCGGACTCGTCTCGTACGGCAATCAGCGCCGGCCTTGGCTACATTCGCGACGCGCGAGAAATGCCTCTTGAGGAAGCACTCCGGCTGGCGCTTTTGACGCGTGAGGATGTCTTTCACTCGGCCGACTTCGCGGAGGGTATCGCCGCATTCCGTGAAAAGCGGAAACCGCGCTGGCCTTCGCTCGAAGAGCGCGGCGCTTAGTCGCGAAGCACGAATCGATACAGCGCAAAGCAGCCCGCAAACAATACCGCCGAGACGAGCATTCCCGGCAACGCTACATCGGTATGTCCCGCAAGGAACGATTCGAGCGTCGCTGTCAGGAGCCACATTTGCGTCACCAGCAGGATGACTATAAAGAAGGTGGCCGCATCGGTCAGCGTTCGCCGCCGTTCGCGCAAACGTTCGGGACCGGTCTTCATTCCGCTTGTCCTGGTACAGCGTGTCCTTGCGGTTGAACGCTGATTGCGACCAGTTCATTGCCTCTCTGTTCGATCTCAATGCGAGGCAGCGGCCTGGGTGGCGGTCCTTGGAGGACACGCCCGTCGTCGACCGAGAAGTAGCCCTCATGGCAAGGGCACTCGATCCTGTTGTTCTCGCGGGAGTAATACACCGCGCACGACAGATGCGTGCACTTCTGGCTATAGGCAACAAACTTGTCGGCCGAGGGCCGCACCAGAATGCAGTGATCGTCCGGGCCGGGGTAAGCGAACAGTTTCACTTCGCCAACGGCGAGCTCGTCGGTCGTCGCAATCCGCATTTGCGGCAGAGCCCGCGCCTCGCGGCGCAATACGGATTTCGCCCAAATCCAGATGTTGCCGGCCAGCATGCCGAAGCTTGTCAAAACAAGAAACTTGGTGAACTGTCTCCTAAGGACGTACTTATCCTCGGATGCCTGCACCGAAAATTCTTCACTCCATAAAGGTTTCTGAGGCGATCCAGTCGGCATTTTCATCCTCACGCACCTCCCACATGTAGTCGACAACGTCCACGGCAGCAGGCCGGTCTCGTGGCATCATCATGAACACTTTTGTTTTGACAACCTCATTACCGAAGCGAAACACATTGAACGGCTGCTCGCGGCGTTCCGCGGCGATCTGCGGCGGTGGAACGTAGCTCAGCGCCTGACTGGGACACACCGTCGCGCACATTGGGCGAAGATCGATGGAAGTGCGGTCGTAACACATGTCGCACTTCATCATCAGCTCGGGTCCGGCGTGAACTTTCGGAACGCCAAACGGGCAGGCCAGCACACAATTCGAGCAAGCAACGCAACGCGCTTTGAGAGCGCTGCGAACGACCCCGTCCTCACCGCGCTTGATCGCATCGGCCGGACACACCTGCGCGCACGTCGGCTCCTCGCAATGCATGCAAACCATCGGCACGGTGGCAATCGAGTTTCTGCGGTCCAGGTAATCGACGTGGATCATCGAGACTCCCTTGTGGCTGTCGCATTCAGCACACGCAGCCACGCAGGACCGGCAGCCGATACAACGGGAAGGGTCAATAAAGAAGCCATATTGGTCCATCAGGTCCCCCTACCGTCTCGCGCCGCTTCCAAATTACCCGTCCACCCGGTTTCCTCGCGCCGGATGCGATCCAGATCGGCGGGCCGCACGGTTTTCTCAATCCTGCATGCAGAGACTTTGTACTCCGGAATCTTGCTGCGCGGATCGATGGTCCGATGCGTAAGAAGGTTCGCGCTCCGGCGGCCGGACCAGTGATACGGGATGAAAACGGTATCCGGCCGGATCGTACTGACGACGCTTGCCTCCAGAGAAACTTCGCTTCGCCGCGTTGTTACTTTGACCCAATCGTTATCGTTAATACCCAACCGTGCTGCCAGCCGTGGATGAATTTCAAGGCGCGGCTCGGGATACTGCTCGACGAGCGGTCCAATACGGCGTGTCTGGGTGCCGGAGAGATACATATTGACCGTGCGGCCCGTAGTGAGAAAAATGGGGTAGTCCGCGCTCAATGGATCACCCGCAGGACGCGATTCAACGACCTGGAAATGCGCCTTGCCGTCGCCATGAAAGAACGCCCCGTTCTCAAACAAGCGCGGGGTGCCGGGATGATCGGGCGTAGGGCATGGCCAGAACACGCCGAATTCCCGTTCAATACGTTCCCATGTGATGCCGTAATAATCGGCTATGCCGCCCTGGGAAGCACGCCGCAGCTCCTCGAAAATTTCTTTCGTGGACGGGAAGGCAAAGTACTTTCCCCGGCCCAGCTTGCCGGCGAGATCACAGATGATCCGCGCGTCTGATTTCGCCTCGCCAGGGGGATCCACGGCCTTATTGATCTTCTGAACGCGGCCCTCGGCGCTGCACGTGACTCCTTCCTCTTCCTCCTGAGTACTGCCCGCAAAGACTAAATCTGCGTGGTGGGCTGTCTCGGAAAGAAAAAAATCGATCACGCCGAAGAATTCCAGCTTGGAGAGCGCCTCGCGCGTGAAGTTGCTGTCGGGCAGGGAAACGAGTGGGTTGAAACACATCGAGAACAGCGCCTTGATCTCTCCGCGATGAATGGCCTCCATGATCTCGACCGCGGTCAGGCCCGCGCCGGGTAGTTCCTTCTCGTCGATTCCCCAGACATTGGCGACATGCTGGCGATCGGCCAGATTTGTGATCGAGCGTGCGCCGGGCAACTGGTCGGCTTTCTGGCCGTGCTCGCGCCCGCCCTGGCCGTTTCCTTGCCCGGTGATCATCATGCAGCCGGCGCCCTCACGTCCGTAGTTTCCGGTGGAGAGAAACAGGTTCACCATCGCGAGACAGTTCTCGACGCCTTTCGACTGATGCTCAATGCCGCGGGCGTGCAGGCCCATAGCGCGATCTGCCTCGCCGATCCACCGCGCCGCGGTCTCGATATTCCGTGGCGGCACGCCTGTGATCTCGGCGGCCCGGCCGGGCGTCCAATCCGTAACCGACGCCTCGACGCTTTCCCAGCCGGTAGTGTGACTGGCAATATAGTCACGATCGATCATCCCGTCGCGTACCAGCACGTGGAGCATAGACAGGAACAGGACAACGTCGGTGCCCGGCCGCACAGGAAGATACAGGTCCGCATTGCGCGTAATCGGCGTCATGCGAGGATCGACGACAATGAGTTTGCCGCCGTTCTCCTTGCATTGCCAGAGGTACTGCGTTGTGATCGGAGCGCAGTCGGCGACATTCGATCCGGCGATTAGAACCACCTGGGCTTTATGAAGATCGGTCCAGGGATTGGTGGCGCGATCAATGCCGAATGTCAGCTTGTACGCCGTGCCGGCCGAGACCATACACAGCCGGCCGTTGTAATCGATGTTCTTTGTTCCTACTGCGACGCGGGCAAACTTGCCCAGCACGTACGCCTTCTCGGTGGTCATGGAAGCGCCGCCATAAATGGCAACCGCATCGGGACCGTATCGATCGCGGATTTCCGCTAGGCGGCTGGCTGTATAGTCGAGCGCTTCCTGGTATGAGATCTCTTGAAACCCGTCCGCGGTGCGCCGCAACGGCCGCAATAGCCGGTCGGGGTGAGGACCCTGCAGGTAGCGCTTAACACCCTTCGGGCACAATGTGCCTCGATTGAACGGAAACTCTTCCCAAGGCTCAAATCCCACCAACTGGTTGTTTCTGACCTTCAGTTGAATGCCGCATTGCATTCCGCAGAACGAACAGTGCGTCTTCACCACCTTGTCGGGATCGTGTTTCGCGACTTCATCCCAACCTCCAGGAGGCTCGAAGCTAAGGTGAGGACCATACTGTTCGACGAGTCTGTCAGTGGGAAGCGGGGGGTGCGCCACGAGCTTCCTCCTTTATTCTCAGTTGGGCGTTGGCCAGCGTGATTCGCTTGCAAGCCGGACAAAGCGCCTGCCAATGCCCGGCCGGACCCTCCATGCGGTAGTCGAATCCAAGCTGCGGCAACACTTGCCGGAGATCGTCAATCTGCAGCTTCGAAGCATATCGTTCTCCACAGCGAGCGCAGTGGGCGCCTTCATCTTCAGCACCTGCCGCCTGGTACATTTTGATGCCGATTTGCGCCGGGCGCTGGAATATGTGAAAGAACTTGCCGAACGGCAAAAATAGAAGCGCGCCGATCACGGTGATCGCATGCAGAATCGCCAGGAATCCGTAAAACGAGCCGCGCAGCCACAAAGCGGATGCGGTCAAAGCCAGCCCGGTCACCGAGATCGCAAAGAGCATGATGAGCGGCAGGAAATCCGTATTGAAATCCTGCAGTGAAAGAGCTCCGCGATCGCGCATCCGCCGCCAGAGCGCCAGCGCGATTCCCGCGAGAACCAGCACCGCGGAGAAGTCCAGGCCGTGAAACAAGATCCAGGAGACGATGGTCCGCACCGGGAATGAAGACACCGGAAATCCGAATATGTGGACGATGTAGATCATCTGGTCACTACGGTCGGTGGTGAAGTGAATCCAACCGAAGACGAGCGGGAAGGTGATCGCGACGGCTGTCAGGCAACCCCAGAACAGCAACTGATGCATCCACCAGCGGATCCGCGAGCGTTGGCGAATGAAGGTCTGGCCGGCGATGTGCGTCACGCCCGTCTTAGCGATGCGCGCGCTTGGGCTCATCGCTA
>CAYTVP010000240.1:0-7035 GCA_964441675.1 uncultured Solibacteraceae bacterium
GAGCGGGTCGACGTAATTTAGGCGATCCGGACGATATAGGCCGCCATGGACGAGAATTGTGTCGCCGGGCTGAGCTTTTCGCATGCGGACAGCGGTCCAGTCGCCGCGGCCTTCGCCATAGTAGGCGGCCTTGATGCCGATAAAACTGGGCTCCAAGCGAGGGCCCTGGTGATCGGCAGGATAGACGTGAAGAATGCGGCCGCCCGAGTAGGATTTGGGTTCGGCTCGAGTGGAAACGGTGACCCGTTGCTGAGCCTGACCCGTAACGCCATCCGGATCACGGAGTGTGAACTCGCATTCGTAGCTGGTGGCGGGTTCGAGATTCAGGATACTGCCCGCAAAGCCTTCGGGCACGGTATAGGTCATGCTCTCGCGGTCGCGGTACACCCGCTCCCCGCCGATGCGGAGCAGCGGAAGGGCAGGACGCCAGCCGGCAGTGCCCACCTTTCGGAAGCGGACCTCGACGGTGGCATTCCGGTTGGAATCCCCTTCAATAGCCCATTCGAACCCGAGGTTCAACAACGTCGGATGTTCGACATAGAACCGGCCGGGCCGAGTGGCGTTTTGGCCCTGAAGGGTGCAGGCGACAGAGAAAAGCAGTAAAGCGGCGCGCATAGGACAGATTCTCGACGATATTACAGTAAAGTCGGCCATAAAGGTTGCGCAATGACACGTTGATCGTCTACAAGTGTTGGTAATCTAGGTATATGGCAAAGCCAACCGATCTGGTCCAAGGCACTCTTGATCTGTTGATCCTCAAGACCATCTCGCTCGAACCGAAACACGGCTGGGCGATCGCCAAGCGCATCCAGCAGGTTTCACAAGAAGCTCTCCAAATCCAGCAGGGATCCCTGTACCCGGCGCTGCACCGTCTGGAACAGCAGGCCTGGATCAAGGCCGAATGGCGCCCGACCGAGACCGGGCGAATGGCAAAGTTCTATTCCCTTACTCGTTCGGGACGGAAGCAACTGGAAAGGGAATTGGCGAACTGGGTTCGTCTGTCGACGGCAATCAACATAGTAGTCCAGGAGGCTTAGCAATGCGGATGCTCGACAAAGTCCGTTTGCGCCTTCGGTCGCTGTTCCGCCGCCGGAATGTCGACTTCGATCTCGAAGCCGAACTTCGTTTCCACCTGGATCAGCTCATTGAAGAGAACATTTCAGCCGGTATGCCGCCCGAGGAAGCCCGCCGCGCTGCGCAGCGCGCCATGGGAAGCATCGCGCAACACAAGGAGGAGTGCTGCGATACGCGCCGCGTGAACTTTGTCGAGGATCTTGTACAAGATGTACGCTACACGATTCGGTCTTTGGCGAAGAATCCGGGGTTCACCGCAATTGTCGTCGCAACGCTGGCGCTCGGGATTGGAGCAAATACCGCCATCTTCACGATCGTGCATGGAGTGCTGCTGAGGCCTCTCGACTATCCGAAGCCTGATCAGTTGATGTATCTGACGGCAGAATCTCCAGCCGTTGGTGGCACCCGCAATGCACTCTCTGCGCCGGAGTATATCGAGTTCCGCCAGATGAACCGATCGTTTGCGGCGGTGGGCGCTTATTCGACCGGCGGCACGGCGTACACAACGAGCGAGGTCAACCTCACGGCCGGGGATCGACCTCTGCGGGCGCGCTCGGTCTCTGTCGATGCACATTTGCTCAAGGCGCTCAGTATCCAGCCGGAGCAGGGACGCCTTTTCAGTGACGAAGAGACCACTCGCTGGACGGGGACTTTACCGCCACCGATCGCGATTCTGTCGCACGAATTGTGGCGAACAGCGTTTGGGCAACGACCGCTCGTTGGACAGAAAGTGGAAATCGAAGGCCGGTTGCACGAAATCGTGGGTATTATGCCGCCCGGTGCCGACGTCATGGATAACCACACTCAGGTTTGGTTGCCGCTCTGGCTCCACCCGAGTGCCGCCCAGCAACGCCAGGCCCACCTCCTTTATGTCATTGCGCGGCGGAAAGACGGCGTTACCGCCGAAGCGGCCGAGACGGAGCTGAACACATTCCTCGAAAATTGGGGCGACCGCGCCGGCACGGCAGACCATGTACCGACGAACCGTCCGATGCGCTCGGTAGACCACACCCTCCAATTGAGGACATTACAGGACGCGATCGTTGGGAATGCCGGCCGCTCAATCTGGGTGCTGCAGGCCGCCGTGGGATTCGTGCTCCTCATCGTCTGCGCGAATCTGGCAAATCTGGTGATGGCTCGCGCCGGGTCACGCCGGCCTGAATTTGTACTGCGTGCTGCTCTTGGCGCCAGCCGCGGCCGTCTGCTCCGGCAGTCGATAACCGAAGGCGCGGTGCTGGCTGGAGCGGGTGGCATTCTGGGCATTTGGCTGGCCAGCGCTGCCATCCGTGCAATGATCCGTGCTTATCCGACGATCGTCCCGCGGACGAGTGAGCTTACGATCGATTTGCCCGTTTTATTGGTTGCGCTCGGACTCTCGATCGGAACGGCACTGCTTTTCGGCTTGGTATCTCTCGGGCGCCGGCGAACGAGCAACTTGGTGACGGCACTCAAGGAGGGCGGAAGAGGTGCCAGCGGAGCCTGGCGTCATTACGCCCGTCGTGGACTCGTGATAGCCCAAGTCGCGTTCGCGGTGATGCTGGTCATCGGGGCGGCTTTGCTGGTGCAAACAGCCTACAACCTCGCAAAGATCGATGCGGGATTTGACCGGTCGCGGCTGGTGACATTCTCGCTGACATTGCCAATGGCGAATTCAGAATCAGACACACGTGCGCAGGCATATCAACGCGTCCTCGACAGGCTTCGCGCTGTACCGGGCGTGTTGGGAACGACTGCGATGTCGGGTCTGCCGCCGAATCGGAATCCTGATGCGATCGCTACTCCGATCGAGAACCACACCGCAGGCGATGGCAGGCCCCTTGAAATCATCGACCACTACCAATTCGTTATGGGCGACTATTTCGGGACGATGAGCATCCCCATCGTTGCCGGCCGAGGCTTCGAGCGGGCCGACAACGCGTCCAAAGGCAAGGTAGCCATCGTTAACGAGACCCTGGCGAAAAGGATCTGGAAGGGACAGAACCCGATTGGACAGCGTCTACGGCCTCCGGGTGGGTCGTTTGGCGCTGCCGACGATGCCTGGCATACGGTGATCGGAGTGGCCAAGGACGTCAGGCAGCGCGGGGTGGAGCGCCCGGCAGGAACTGAGCTTTACGTATCCCTTGATCAGCACGGTGTCTCTCCGCCGAGCATGAATGTGGTGATGAGGACCACTCTGCCGCCCGCCGCACTATCCGGGACGATCGAGCGGCTAGTGCGGGAAGTGGATGCTGCGGTTCCCGTCGTGCGGCTTCGCGACATGGATTCGGTGTTCGCTGAGTCGATTCGCCGGCCGAAGCTTCTGGCGCAATTGTTGGCCGCATTCGCTGGACTGGCGTTGCTGGTGGCAGCCATCGGCACTTACGGTGTTCTCTCCTACATGGTGACCGAGCGCCGGCGCGAGATCGGCATTCGGATGGCTCTCGGCGCGGTTCGCTCCCAGGTGCTCACCGAGATCATGAAGCAAGGGCTTCAGGTCACGGCGACGGGTGTCATCATCGGCCTCGCAGGCGCGCTTGCCTTAAATCGGCTGATTGCGTCCCTGCTGTTTGGTGTGCAACCCACAGATACCGTGACGATCGCCTTTGTGATCGCGACGATTACGGCAGTGGCGGTGGTTGCCAGTTGGCTGCCGGCGTGGCGAGCATCGCGCGTGGACCCGAACATCGTATTGAGAGATGAGTAGCAGCGAAGGCAAGATAGGTTCATCGTAGCCATGGGCCAGTGATCGCATAGGTAATGCCAGGCCTCTGGGCGTTTACGAAGAGGGTTGTGCCATCCGGTGAAAAGCAGGAGCCAGCGAACTCACTATTGTTCAGGGAGTTCGCGGCAATCTTATAAACCTGTCCCTCTTGCGTGACGCCATGAACGTACTGTGTGCCATCGCCATCTTCGCAGACAACGACGTCACCAGAGGGAGCGACGCAGATGTTGTCCGGTGCAGCAAACTGCTCGGCGCTGGTGGGTTCCACGAAGAGTTGAAGAGTACCGCCATTGTCTCGACTTGGGATGTAACGGAAGATCTGCCCCAGGCTGGCGCTACCGCCATTCGTGCACGTGAAGTAAGCCGAGCTATTGCCCCACCACGCGCCCTCGCCGCGGGAGAAGATCGCCGCGCCTTTCGAGTGCGCCTGGTGACGCAAATCGTCGTTGGGAGACTCGACATCTTCGAGCGTTACCCATTCCACTTCGAAGCTCTGTCCGACTGGGACCGTGCGGGCAGGACGGTTGCTGGTTTTCTGGATTCCGTTGCTGAATTTCAGGGCTTGTAGCACCCCGCCCGAAAGCATATCGCCGCGCCGATTCGGAATGAACCGGTAGAAGGCGCTATCTCCCCGATCTTCTGTCTCGTACACGATTCCGGTGGACGGATCGATGCACGTTGCCTCATGATTGAAGCGCCCCATTGCTTTGAGAGGTACAGGCTCGAACAGTTGAATGTCAGCAGATGCAGGCACGTCGAAAACCCAGCCGTGATCCTGGCTCAACACCGTGTCACCGGGGCTCGCGCCGGCTTTGAGGTTCGTTTCTTCGCAAGTCATCCAGGTGTTCCATGGCGTTAAGCCGCCGGCGCAATTCCGGATCGTACCAGTCAGGCTCAGGAAGTGCCGCTCCAGCCGGCGGAGCCGCGTGTTGTAGACAAGGTTTGTCGTGCCGCCTGAAGCAGGCGATGTGGTGCCCCGGTCGTAAATCAGCTTAGGGCTGGTTTTAGTCAGCGCTTTCGCGTCCGGGTAAGGACTGCCGGAGGCTCCGATGGATGCTACGGTCATCTCGTGATTTCGAACCAGCACCGTGGTCCCGGCCGGCCCGGCGAAAGAGGCCATGCCGTCGTGCGCGCCGGGTACGCGATAGCCATCATCCATCAGGTCACCCGTTCGTGAAATGGCTTGATATTTGAAACCCTCAGGCAGATCCAACATCCCCTGAGGATCTGGCACTAATGGTCCGTAGCCCGCGTTTTTGGCAAACGCGCGGCTATGGAAGCTGGTCTGAAAGCCAAGGATGCCGGCTGCTCCGGCAATGCTATTCCGGATCAAGCCGCGACGGCTCATTCGAGTTGGCACTCTCAATCTCCTCTGTAGTTACTGCTCGCGGTCGTCGTCTTCTGTTTCGATCTCGAGCGGGCTGAAGACCGCGCGGGGTGGAGCCGGATACGGCGTATCCCACCCTTTGATCTGACCCCAAATGATTCGATTCAAGCGCTCCGTGGGGACTGCGTCCGGAACAGACCAGTTCATACGCGCTGATGCTAGCGCTCCCTCCCTGGCCTTGCCTCGCAGAGCGCTCACCGGCGGGTTGAGCTCGAACAGATCGTGCTCCGGTTGAACCGCATCAAACGGCTTCAAGTCCGGTGTATTGACGAAGCTGGCGCGCATATCATGTGCAATCAGATCGAAGATGGACATGGTCGGCAGGCCGAGAATCAGCTCGATCGTTTTAAGGATGCTCTGATGTGAGTAGAACGTCGAATCGACGTATCCGCGCCGCGCATATGGGCTCGCAACAAACGCGGGCATACGGTGGCCATCCACATGATCGACGCCGTTTTGGGCGTCATCTTCGATGATGAAGATTGCCGTCTTTGGCCAGAATCGAGACTTTGACAGAGCTTCCACAATCTGGCCGACAGCCAGGTCGTTATCGGCCACCATGGCGCTCGGCGTGGAAACACCGGCGCGCGTGCCGTAAGTATGATTGGACGGCAGTTGCAGAATTGTCAGATTGGGAAGATTGTTATTCTTCTCATACCCAGCCAGATCTTTCAAGAAAATCTGCGCGCGAATGACGTCCGGAATGGCATTGGTGTACGAAGGAAAATTCGCTGCCAGGATCTTGTTCAGCGGCTCGATAGGCGCTCGAATCTTCCACTGAGCGCTGAAATCGTCGCCTTTTTTCCATCGGGTCAAGAGATTATGCCGCTCGCTGGCGGGAGGATCGTCCATGCGGCCGGCGTACTCGCCGTAGACCTTAACCGACTTGCCGCGAGCCAGCGCGTAATCCCAGATGAAACCTCCCGAGGAATACGCCATCGGATCGCTGCCATCGAACGGATAGCTTCGTCCCTGGTATCCGGGCCAGAGACAGTACTCGGTCTCGTTGGCCTGAGTGGCCCACTGGTGGCCGTCGCCGCTGTTGCCGCCGGTGGCATACGTATTGTCGAGCAAGACGAACTGCTCGGCCAGACGATGCTGGTTGGGGGTGACGGAGCGGCCAAACATAACCAACGACGGGTCGCCGTTACCCTGCGGCAGGGCGCCGAGCACCTGGTCGTATGTACGATTCTCTTTGATGATGTACACGACGTGCTCGATCAGTGAGGGCTCCCCGGATCGGACCGGGATTGCTACTGGCTTGACACCACGCCTGGCCGTTTCGCGCGGCGCTGCAGAAGTCGCAAGGCGAAGATGGTTGTTCTCGGCGACCGCAGTGGTATAGCTCGCCAGCTGAGCTTCGTCCGGCACGGGCAGCACGTGGACGCTTCCGCGATAAGCATGCACAAAACGCTTTCCCGGCTCATCGCGCCACGCCGAACCCGCTCCCAGTAATGAAGTGACGGCCAGGTTGTCACCGTCCGGAGTGACCGAAACACCGTTCGGATACCAGCCAGTCGGAATCAAGCCGAGCAGCTTCGACGATCGGGTGTCGATCACTGCGATGCCATTGATTCCACCGCAGGCTACATACAGCCTCTGTTGGTCTGCGCTCAACGCCAATGCAGTCGGCGCAACGCCTTTCACCCTCGTGCTGAAGAACTGCAGATCGATGGTGCCCACTACGGCGGAGGTTTCGGTGTTAATCACCGACACGGAATCGCTGTTGCCATTGGCTACGTAAAGCCTGCTCCGCTTCTCATCCAGCGCGAGAGCAGTCGGGTGCAAACCGACGGGGGTCGTAGCTGTCACTTTGCCCTGAACCAGATCGATGCGGCTGACCGTCCCCGTCGACGCAATGCCGCGCGCATCA
>CAYTVP010000241.1:0-7004 GCA_964441675.1 uncultured Solibacteraceae bacterium
AATTCTTGACAATACGACCATTGCCGAAGTCTGCAGACGCGAGGAGCGGGCACGGGAACAGCAACGGGCTCCAGAACCTCTGATGTATTACATCTGACGCGACCCGCCACTCCTGAACCGATTCCGTCACTGAAGCCGCCGCGATAGTGTGTTCACGCTATTGTCTGGAACTCGGCGCCGCTCATATACTTGCCCCATTTCAGGGGTTCGTAAAGTAAATGAAACGACTTGCTCTAGCGTTGGCGCTGTCAGTGCGCGCGTGGTCCCAGGATACGAATGCCATCCTTTCCGGACAGGTCACAGATCCTTCCGGCAGCGCCATCCCGGGTGCGGCCGTTCAGGCGGTGAACCCAACAACGGGCTACCGGCAAACCCAGACCACGACGAGCGCGGGTATGTACCGCCTTGCACTTCCTGTCGGTGAATATTCTCTTGAGATAACGGCCCCCAACTTTGCAAAGTATGCTCAGAACGGAATTGAGCTGAACGTCAGCCAGACGGTGCGAGTCGACGTCCAACTTCCGCTCGCAAGAGAGGCGGATACGATCACGGTGGCGGCGGACGCGTCTCCGGTCGATTCGAGCTCCAACATAATCGGAAATGTGGTGACCGGCAGGCAGTTGGTCGACCTCCCCTTGAACGGTCGCAATTTCACACAGTTGGGATTGCTGCAACCCGGCGCGGCTCCCCTCACGGCCGGGTTGGCAACGGCCGGTGGACCACTTCGCGCCGGCCAAGCGTATGCCGTGAACGGACAACGGCCGGAGTCGAACAATTACCTTCTTGACGGGGTCACCAACGTGAATCGCGTCGATGGAGGGTACACGCTGAAGACTCCGGTAGACGCAATTCAGGAGTTTCGAATCCTCACGCAAACAGCGCCTGCTGAATATGGTGGAACCAGCGGAGCCAGCACCACCGTAGTAACCCGCTCAGGCGGCAACGCCTTTCATGGGACCGCCTACGAATTTCTCCGGAACGATGTCCTGGATGCGCGCAACTTTTTTGCAGCGGACGTCGAGCCATTGAAACAAAACCAGTTTGGCGCAACCATCGGCGGCCCGATCCGCAGGAATCGCGACTTCTTCTTCGGCTACTACGAGGGCTTCCGGAACCGCCAGGGAGTAACGCAAAGCGCTACTGTTCCGAGCGATGCGCAAAAGCTCGGCGATTTTTCCGGCTTGCGCGACCCTCAGACCGGCCAACCGCTACCGCTCATCAACTACCTGACAGGCGAGCCGTTTCCCGGCAATCAGATTCCGCAGCAGGCGATGAATTCGACAGCGCTCCAGCTGGCTCAGCTGTATCCGTCGCCGAACGCCGGACCGAACCTTTTCATCACGACCCAGGTGAAAAGCAACAATGCAGACCAAGGCGGGTTCCGGTACGATCACGTCTTCAGCGAGCGTGACCAGCTTTTCATGCGCTATGCGCACTCGGTAGCGTCAAATGTCGACCCGTTGTCGGTTTCCGGCGCCAATGTCCCCGGATTCCCGGTCGGAGAAGACATCGGCACCCATAGCGCCACCATCTCGGAGACGCATACGTTCGGGAGCGCTACTGCGAACATTTTCCGGGCAGGATTCTTCCGAAACGTCTTCGATACCAATAACCCCATCAATCGAACGTCGCCGCAGGATCTCGGCTTCAACTATCCGAGCACGCTCGCTGCCGCGGAGGGACCCCCATTTTTCATCGTCAGCGGCTACGCCAGTATCGGCAATCCGATCACGGGGCCTCGTGTCACGGCGCAGAACACCTACGAACTGCAAGACTCGCTGTCGCACATCGCCGGCAGGCATAGCTTTAAGGCCGGCGTGGAGTTCCGCCGCAACCAGGTCAACATGGCACAGGGGATTGCTGCGAACGGGTTCTTCGTTTTCGCACCTTTCCCCATCAGCGATGCAATGGGCAGTTTTCTGACGGGATTCCCGGTTGTGTTCTTTCAGGGCGGCGGAGACTTCAGCCGTGGACTCCGGAATATCGACTTCGCCGCCTATGGTCAGGACGAATGGAGGATCAGCCCACGCTTTACGATCAACTACGGTCTACGGTGGGAAGTCAGCACGCCCTGGACCGAGATCCGCGATCGTATGAATTCCTGGTCGCCCGGGCGACAATCTGTCGTCTTTCCGGATGCACCCACCGGCTTATTGTTTCCGGGGGACTCGGGCGTCCCGAACGGAATTGCGCCGGTATATCGAAAGGGCTTCATGCCGCGCGTCGGCGTCGCTTGGGACCCTACCGGTTCGGGTAGGATGTCGATTCGTGCCGCCTACGGCATCTTTTATGACAGCTTCACCAATGGTGTAGGCGGACCGCTCCAGGCGCCGCTGAGCGCCCTGCCCTGGACGCAGGCCCGGCAATTGGCGCCCCCGATCGACTTCACCAATCCATGGCAGGGAAGAAACCCATTCACTCTCGATTCCTTCCCGCAGCCGACAACCGTCCTGACTATCGAGAACGGCATGCGGCCGCCGTACGCGCAGAACTGGAACTTTTCCATTCAACGCTCATTCGCAAACGACTATCTTTTGGATGCCCGCTACATCGGAAACAAGGGAACGCGGCTGCCCGTACTGCTGGAAGGGAATCCGGCAGTATACGGGCCCGGCGCCACCGCGCAGAATGCCGACCAACGCCGGATCCATGCAGGCTGCCGCGGTCCGGAAGGGCCATGCGACTTTGCCTCAGTAGGACTTATCTCGAATCGCTCAAACTCCACTTACCACGCCGGCCAACTCGCACTGTCGCGGCGCTTCGAGAGTGGACTTTCCTTCCTGGCTTCCTATACTTACTCGAAGACACTGGACTACGTTTCAACTTTCAACGTCGCCGGCTCGGCTCCGCGTTTGGTGGCGGGCGAGAACGATCTGGCACAAAATCCGTTCAATCTCCGCGCGGAACACGGCCCGTCGCTTTTCGATGCGCGGCATCGCCTGGTATTGAGCGGAAGCTATGAGATTCCGTTTCCTGCGGGTGGATCCGCTTTTGCGCGTGCGGTATTCGGAGGTTGGCAGGTGAATACGATTGCCAACTTCGCGTCGTCTACCCCCTTCACTGTTTATGACAGTGCGAACGTGTCGCTGCAGGGTTCGGCTCCGGAGATCACCGGCTTCTTCTCCAGCCGTCCGGACTTGATCGCCAATCCGAACAACGGCCCCCGCCGGGCCGATCAGTGGGTGGACCGTTCCGCATTCCGCCGTCTCGATCCGGTTGCCGAAGCCGGCAACTTCGGTAACGAAGGGCGGAACGCCGTTCGAGGCCCAGCGGTCGCAAACGTTGACGTATCCTTGCTGAAGTCTCTTCCTTTATCGGAACGGCTTCGCCTTCAGTTCCGAGCCGAGTGTTTCAACCTGGCCAATCACGCCAACTTTGGCCTTCCGGAAAACGACGTCGCCTCCCCGAATTTCGGAAGGATTCTCGAGGCCGGATCACCCCGGCTCGTGCAGTTTGGCCTGAAGTTAATCTTTTGAATGGAGACAATGAAGCATGCCTCATATTGATCTTCCCCAGGGATTGCCTGGAATTCGCGGGCTGTTCGCCTACCGCCTGGAAGTAGCGCACCCGATGAGTCAACTGGCCCAGGTTCTTTTACACGACGACAACACGTTGCCGCAGGCGGATCGCGAGCTGATCGCTACGTATGTATCGTTTTTGAATGACTGCCATTACTGCCAAACCAGCCATGGGGCGATCGCATCGCATCATTTGGGTGGTAATGACGAACTGGTTTCGAGCGTGAAGAAAGACTTTGAGCACGCCCCTATTTCGGACAAGTTGAAGGCGCTTTTGGCGATTGCGGCCAAGGTTCAAAAAGGAGGGAAGAATGTCCTTGCCGAGGATATCGCCCAAGCGCGCAAGCAGGGCGCCACGGACGTGGAGATTCACGATACCGTCCTGATCGCCGCCGCCTTTTGCATGTACAACCGTTATGTCGACGGTCTAGGGACATGGGCGCCGCAGGATCCGGAAGGATACAAGACGCGATCTGCCGATGTCGCGCTGCATGGATATATGAAACTTCCGCAGAGCCTCGCAGCGTCCACCGCCAGTCCACTTCCTTCGGAAGGTTAAATTCTTAGGCGGCTTTGACGCCGTAAACTCCCGCCAAGCCCAGGAAGACAGCAATGGCGAAAGTTAGAAAGCAAGCCGCAAGAACTATATTTTGCCTACTTAGTGTTTTCTCCGGCTGTTTTCGGGTCCCGTTACGAAAAAACTCGTCAACCTCGCTTTGCTTCTCTAGCACCACACCGAATTCCCGTAAGGCAAAGGCGATGCCAACGAAGTCCACGATCAATACAACCCAGGATATCCAGAGCATCTCAGGTTTAGAATCCAAAAAACGAAACCCGCCTTCTGCCACGAAGGCGAGCAAGCATAGCGGTGCCGGCACTAAGAAAAGCAGAATTCTCGATATGCTGTAACCCCGATCGTTTGTTGCACGATAGTTTTCCCATCGCATGATCCCGATCTCATCGGCGTCAGGTACCAGTTTCAGAACGCTGTTTCGTAACTCATCCCCGAGATACTTTGCGGCTCGTAGAATCACAAAATCCGATTCAAAGAACAAGAGACTAATGGGAACGATAACCAACGGCAGGAGCAGGAACAGCGAGCTTCTTTCCGGCAGCAGATTTTCTTTTACAGTAGCTGCGACGGCCGCTGCTATTACGATGATTCCCGAAGTGACCAACTGGCGCTGATAATTCTGAAACCGTCCTATCTCACTCCGTAGAGACTTATACTCTTCCGTGATGAGAAGAATCTTGTCCTGCGCTGAGGCCGACGGCGGTGTTACCGCGGAACGAGCAGGGTTCATCTTGGCTATTGATAATAGTTCTCTTTTCGGGGATCTACAAGAGATTTCTCAAAGGATCGTTTTCAGGTCGAACATTGCCTTTTAGTAAACAGAGGCGTCCGAAAACATCACTCCGAAGCCCCATGCGAACACTCAGCGTAGCTTGACTACGAGCGATCCGGCTCGATTGTGACGTGGTTGTGCAGATGCTGGCTTACCGATTCCTGTGTGACACCGCATATGGCGACACGCATCCATACTTCGAGCTGCATTAGCCTCTGTTGCAGTACAGGGCGTGCTGCGGAAGAGAAGAACTCCCTCTCCTCAGGACCCCACTCAAGAAGGTCTGCCACCTGCGACTTCACGAAAAACCCTGGTGCGATTCGCATCCGGCGAAACGCATTCGTCGGAAAAGCGCGTTTCGGCCGCCTGCTTAGGTGCTCGGGCACGTGCCGGCGGGCGACTTGGCGAAGAATCCATTTATCCGTAAAAAATGGATGGCGGAGGTCGCCGGGCAGAAGGCTGCGGCGGATCTTATATTCGTGCGGCAGGTTGACTGCGAACCGGACCACCTTCGAATCGAGAAAAGGGAAACGCGACTCGATGCTGGCCGACATGCCGAGCGTGTCATTGCGATGTAGCAGCGTCCGCAGGTGATAGCCGAGCGCGTCCAGCGTCTTCAGATCGTTCTTCGAGATCGGAGAGCCCGAAATGTCTCGGAGCCTTGCGTGCCTGGATTTCACCATCTCCACTTCAAACCGGCTTGCGATGGCTTGGCTCAGGTCGGCTCGCTCGGCTTGCGGCTCAAACTCAGCGTGTTTACCGAGCGCAACCCGGCGGTAGAAATTGCGCGCCGCGCCGAATGACGGCCGAGGAATCCATTTTCTAAGCGCGTCCAGCCCCGGCATCATCGACTGATATCCGAGAAAACACTCGTCGGCGGCTTCGCCCGATAGCACGCCTTTGACATTGTGGTCCTGTACCAGCCGGCAAACGTTCAGAAAGGGAATGGAATCCGGACGGATCGTGACCGGGCGCTCATAATGGGCGATAACAGCCGGCAGTAAATCGAGAAAGTCCCTATCTTGAACCGGGATCACGCGCAGCTCCAGCCCGAGATGCCTTGCCAGATCCTCCGCCGCCCGTCGCTCGCTGTGCCGCCCGACGACATCGGCGTGGAAGATAGCAAGGTTCGAGTGCGTGGCCGCGGCCATCGAGACCACCACCGAGGAATCAACGCCCCCGCTGCAGAACACGCCCACCGGGGCATCAGCCAGAAGCTGGCTCCGTACGCTGTTCCCTAGTAGAGACTCCAGCTCATCCACCAGTTTGGCGGGCGGCGTTCGGGAAAGCCGCTCCCGCTCGGAATGATTCCAGAGGTCCGCGATCGAGGCGAATTCTTCGAGAACAGGCTGTGAGCCCGGAGAAATCGTCAGGCAATGACCCGGTGGCAGCACTCTCACGCCCTGAAACATCGAGTACCCGGAGGCCGGACCTTGGAAGCCGGAAAGGAATGCCGAAACGGAAAACGGGTCCGGGTGAAGGCGCATCCAGGGCCGCAAGCTCCGCACTTCCGAAGCGAACAGAAACCGGTCAGCCGATTGATGGTAGACCACAGGCTTAATCCCGAAACGGTCGCGTGCTAGTACCGTCGTGCCCGAGCGCGTGTCATGGAAAGCGAACGCAAACATGCCTTCCAGCCGCTGGACGGTTTCTGCCAGTCCGCGATGGACGAGCATGGCCATGAGTACTTCGGTGTCGCCTGTCGTTTGAAATTGTGCGGCGTCCGCCAGTTCCGCCCGCAGTTCCCGAAAGTTGTAGATCTCACCGTTGAAGACCAGCACATAGCGGCCGGTAGGATCCCAGAACGGCTGGTCGCTCGATGAAGTCAGGTCTACAAGGGAAAGCCGCGTATGAACGAGACCGATGCCCGGTGCGCTCCAGATGGAGGCGTTGTCCGGCCCTCGATGGTGCATGGTTCGGGCAGTCGCTCGAAGCAACTCCGTCTCAGGCACACCTCCAGCTTCGAGGACTCCAAAGATGCCGCACATTGCCAGATACCGGGTGCTACGCGATGTCCTTACCGGACGTGCAGCAGATTGCCCTCGGCAGAACGGTCCTTCCTCAGATAACCGTAAAAATTACGGTAGTAAGTCTCATATATGTTTCCGTAAGTTTCCTTGCTATATGAGAAGTAAATCGA